>JAPKBI010000132.1 GCA_028823475.1 Halioglobus sp.
TCTGATGCCGTATTGGTCAATTGTGCGCATCAACTGACCGATTACTTTGCCGGAAAGCGACAGCGCTTTGAACTACCGTTGGGCGCGAAAGGCACTCCCTTTCAACAGAGTGTCTGGGATGTCCTCGCTGACATTTCATACGGTGAATTACGCAGCTACAAAGATATCGCCCACAGCATTGGCAATCCCGCTGCAGTGCGAGCGGTCGGAGCCGCCAGCGGTCGTAACCCCCTCCCCATTGTGGTGCCCTGCCATCGGGTCATTGGCAGTGATGGCAGTCTGACCGGGTTCGCTGGCGGACTGGAGACTAAAAGGGTTCTATTGCAACTCGAAGCACGCGTAATGCTGCCACGAAAAAGTCCAGCGAAAGCGCCTGGTAAAAATTTCAGGCGTTGAGATCAGGGATCATATCGTCTTTAAGCCTCGTGATAGCGTCCTTAAGGCGTAGCTTTTCTTTTTTCAAGCGCTGTAGCAATATCTGGTTCTGATAAGGAAAGCCATGCAGTTCGTCTATCTGAACATCTAGCGCCCGATGTTTGGTTTGCAAGTTCAGCAAACGCATACCGGGCGTCACCAGCTCGTTAGCAGCTTCAGTGTCGTCAGCAACGCCGTTTTCAGGTGGCTCATTCATCAGGTATTTTGTACTGCCAGTATGATTCTCAAAGAAGGGTGTAACTCTATACCGTGAGGGAATGCTGACACAAGCCTACTAATTGCTCACAAACACACTAATCTAACTCTGCCTGCAGCAAACGCTCCCACAGCGGATGGGCGCCATCAGATATGGCATAGAAAGGCGGGCTGTAGAGTGAATCGCTGCAGTTGTAGCGCAGCGGTTCGCCATTTAGCCCCACCAGGCACCCCCCAGTGGCTTCCAATAGCGCTTGACCTGCTGCTATATCCCACTCACAGCATGGCGCGAAACGCGGATAGAAATCCCCTTGCCCGCGTGCCATATAGCAGAATTTCAGTGCGCTACCCATGTTGCTTCTAGACACGCAAGGCCAATTCTTTTCCAGCCACTGAAGGCACTTTTGCAGCCGATCGCCATGATGGCGCCGACTTGCCAGGACCACTAAGGGCTGATCTGGTAGCAGCAGGGGCGGTACCAGTTCGCAAACCGACCAGGCGCCATCTCCGGTGTCCTTGTAACGTTGCGCCAGTTGACCGGGAATACCGACATAGGCGACCCGCTCTAAAGGCAGATACAGCAGACCCATGATGGGACGGTGGTCATCGATAAGGGCGATGTTGATAGTGAACTCGCCTGTCCTTTCCAAAAATTCTTTGGTGCCATCCAGCGGATCAATCAGCCAATAGCGACGCCACTGACGACGATGGATAATGTCAGCAGGGGCAGACTCCTCCGACAGTACAGGAACAGTCGCATCCAGCGAGATCAATCCAGCCTGCACTATTGCGTGAGAGGCAAGATCAGCAAGCGTTAGCGGTGAATCATCCTGTTTGGACTCGTAATCAGCCGCAGCAGGGGCATGGTAGTGCTCACAAATAGCCTCACCCGCCTCACGGCACAAATCGAGTAATGGCGCCACCCATTGCTGTAAGTCTTGTTGTTTTATCTTTTGTACCATAGACATCAATATACCACTGCCCGGGGCCCCGGCCGCTTAGACTCTGCTATTAGAAGCAAAAAAAGGCATAATCACACCGAATGACAGACAAGAGACCACGGCTGGGACCGAGAACAACGCATGATTGACTGGAGCTGTATCGACACCGTATTACTGGACATGGACGGCACCCTGCTGGACCTGCACTTCGACAACTTTTTTTGGGGCGAACACCTGCCGCGCACCTACGCCTTGCGACATCAAATATCTAAAGAAGAATCCAGCGCCTATTTGTACGGTGAATGCGGTCCCGAGCAGGGAACTTTGCAATGGTACAGCCTTGATCACTGGTCACAACGGCTGGATATGGATATTGCTGCCCTGAAGCGGGAACTGCAACACATGATCAGTGCCAGACCCTTTGCCATCGAGTTCCTCACCCAGCTACACCACAGTCATCGGGACGTTGTGATGGTCACTAATGCGCATCGTAAGACTCTGGACATCAAGATGGCTAACGTTGACATCACCCACTGGTTCGATCGCGTGGTGGTTTCACATGATTTACGCGCGCCAAAAGAAGAGCAAGATTTCTGGCACAGGTTACAACAGCTGCACCCCTTCGATCCCACCCGCACCTTGCTGATCGATGATACCGAGCAGGTTCTCGCCAGCGCACAACAATATGGCATCGCCCATTTGCTTACCTTGTTGCAGCCGGACAGCCAGCGTCAGAAGCGCATCGATACGCGCTTTCGAGGGATTCACCATTTTGATGAGATTATGCCGGAAGGGCCTCAATTGTGAAGTCCCCCAATGACCAAACCCTAAAAGTACGTCTAGATAAATGGCTGTGGGCGGCACGCTTTTTTAAGACACGCAGCCTCGCCAAGGCCGCTATTGATGGCGGTAAAGTGCACCTCAATAGCCAGCGCGTAAAGGTGTCCAAGGAAATCTCTGCGGGCGATATTTTGCAAATACGTCAGGGCATGGATGAAAAGGTGGTGCGAATAAAACAGCTCAGTGATCAGCGCCGCGGTGCACCGGAGGCGCAGTTGCTCTACGAAGAAACAATTGAAAGCCTTGCCAAGCGCGAAAAAGAGGCGCTGGCTCGCAAGTCCGCCGGAGGCATGATAGACCGTCCTGCCCACAGACCCACCAAGAAACAGCGTCGTCAAATCCACAACTTCAAAGACTATTCCGAGTAGCGGAACAAAGCGCCGGCCTTACTGTAGCGCGACAGCACTGCGGTCGCCCTCTCTGGACATTGCAAAGGACTTGTCCGCCTGCTTGCACACCGGTAACAGCTGATGTCGCAAATATGGCAACTGTTCAACCTAAGGGACTCCCACTTTTGCGCTAGGATGCGCTAGAATTGCATCATGCTTTCAGATCTCCCCATCATTGCACCTGACACCCCACTGCTGGACAGAATTGAGCAGGGGGATTCGCTGCATGCGCTCAACACGATGCAACTGTTGCAAATTTCGGAAGAGCTCAGGGCTTACCTGCTCTATAGCGTAGGCCAGACGGGTGGGCATTTTGGAGCAGGCTTGGGCGTGATCGAACTCACTGTCGCTCTGCACCATATCTACAACACACCGCATGATCGCATTGTCTGGGATGTAGGTCACCAGACCTATCCCCATAAAATCCTCACTGGCCGCCGGGGACAGATGCACAGCATGCGACAGGCCGACGGGCTGGCAGGTTTCCCCAAGCGTACGGAAAGTGAGTACGACACCTTCGGCGTGGGACACTCCTCCACCAGCATTTCCGCTGCCATGGGCATGGCACTGGCGGCCAGACAGCAGGGTATTAATCGCAAGGTGATCGCCGTTATTGGCGATGGCGCCATCACTGGGGGCATGGCCATTGAGGCACTCGCCCACGCCGGCCATGAGCGTCCCAATATGCTGGTCATTCTGAACGACAACCAAATGTCCATCGGGCATAACAAAGGCGGGCTCGCAACTTACTTTGCGAAAATCTGGGCCAGCAAATTTTATATCTCCATGCGCAAGGGCTCAAAAAAAGTTTTGCAGAAAATTCAACCTGCCTGGGCGTTAGCCAAGCGCACAGAGGAGCACCTGAAGGGTATGGTGGCCCCGGGAACGCTGTTCGAAGAGTTGGGCTTTCACTATATTGGGCCACTGGACGGTCACGACCTTCCGGGATTACTCCAAACCTTGGAGAACATGAAAGACCTGGACGGGCCGCAGTTCCTGCACATCCGCACAATGAAAGGTAAGGGCTTCCAACCCGCCGAACAGGACCCTGTCGGCTACCACGCTGTCAACAAGATCGAGGCCAAGCCAAAGGCACCGCTGGCAGCTGTTACAGAGGCCAAGTCCAGTGGACCTAAATACCAAGCGGTGTTTGGGCGCTGGTTGTGCGATATGGCGGAGCGCGACAATCGCCTGGTGGGCATCACTCCCGCTATGTGCGAAGGCTCGGGCATGGTGGAATTTTCCAAGCGCTTCCCCGATCGCTACTACGATGTCGCCATCGCCGAGCAGCATGCCCTGACGATGGCCGCCGGCATGGCCTGTGACGGACTCAAACCCGTGGTCGCCATTTACTCCACCTTCCTGCAGCGCGGCTACGACCAGTTGATTCACGATATTGCCCTGCAAAATCTTGATGTCACCTTCGGCATCGATAGAGCGGGGCTGGTGGGAGAGGATGGCCCAACCCACCATGGAGCCTTTGACTTGAGTTACCTGCGCTGTATTCCTAACATGGTGATTGGCGCGCCCTCTGACGAAAACGAGTGTCGACAGATGCTCTATACCGCGTATCAGTATTCGGGCCCAGCCGCCATTCGCTATCCGCGAGGGACAGGGCCTCGCGCCTTGATTGCTGATGAATTAGTACAAATGCCGATTGGTAAAGCGCGGGAAGTGCGGAGCGGAAAACAAGTCGCCATTCTCAACTTTGGAGCCCTACTGCCACAAGCCCTGTTGGCCGCCAACCAGTTGAATGCCGCGGTTGTGGATATGCGTTGGGTGAAGCCCATGGATACCAAAATGATCGAAACGCTCGCTGGCGAATACGACTTGCTAGTGACGCTGGAAGACAATGCCATTAGCGGCGGAGCCGGTTCTGGTGTCAACCAATGTCTGGTCGAACAGCATCTATTGGTGGGCGTACTCAATCTGGGCATTCCTGACCACTTTATTGAACACGGAGCATCCGAAGAACAGCATGCATGGATTGGACTCGATGGGCCCGGCATAGAACGCGCCATAAAAGCGAAATTGACTAGTGCTTCTGCATACGCACCGGCTAGAGAGCACCTCGGTCTGTAAACCCTAGTGCTTCGGAACAGCTCCCCGACTGATAAACCCAATCTAATTTCAATTTCATACTGACGCTTCGGGCGTACCCTTCACACAGGTAATGATGTTATGGCCAAAACTAAAAAACTTGATATAGAAGCAACCGTTGCCCAACTAGAGGGCACGATTCGCACACTGGAGGACGAGCAGTCATCCCTTGAGGATTCCTTCAATGCTTTCGAGCAGGGTATCAAACTCATTCGCCAAGCGCAGCAGACCTTGATTGAAGCCGAACAAAAGGTGAAATTGCTGCTAGAGGACAATGGAGAACCCAAACTAGAGCCGTTTACTGACGGAAATACCGAGTGAGCAAACGTTTGCCCGACTTTCTTCTAGCCAGCAAAGAGCAGGTAGACCATCGGTTGGCTGAGGTCGCTACGGACCAAGCGACAGCGGCTGCAAGCATGGGAGAAGCGCTCGACACGATCACCCAAGCCTATAGTTATGTGCTGACCAATGGCGGCAAACGCATTCGCCCGACCTTGGTCTACGCGGCCGCTCAGGCTGTGGGCCATAAAGGTATCGGCACAGGCCTGGATCACGTCGCCTGTGCATTGGAAATGATTCACACCTATTCCTTGATACATGACGACTTGCCCGCGATGGATGATGACGACCTGCGCCGAGGCCGCCCAAGTTGTCACAAAGCATTTAATGAAGCAACGGCCATATTGGCAGGCGATGCGCTGCAAGCGCAGGCCTTTGAGTTGTTGGCGGATGCTCCTGATTTTCACCCTATACAGCACGTGGCCTTGATTAAATCGCTAGCCAAAGCCGCCGGACTACAAGGCATGGTAGGGGGGCAGGCCATGGATATTACGGCCACTAACACCGACCTAAGCCTGCAGCAACTGCAGTCCATGCACGCCTTTAAAACCGGCGCTGTCATCCGCGCTGCCTTGACTATGGGCGGGATCGCTGCCAATGCCAGCGCCGAGCAACTATCCGCCCTGGACGCCTATGGCACCCACATCGGCCTAGCCTTCCAGGTAGTTGATGACATTCTCGATGTCGAAGGAAATGCAGAAACGTTGGGCAAAACGCAAGGCAAGGACAGTAAGGCCAATAAACCGACCTACGTCAGCCTGATGGGTTTGGACGGCGCTAAAAAGGAATCACAGCGGTTATTGCAGGCAGCACTGGAGGCGCTGGGGGGATTCGGGGTATCAGCTGACCCTTTGCGGGGACTGGCCCACTA
>JAPKBI010000133.1 GCA_028823475.1 Halioglobus sp.
TTCATATTAATCATGGCATGCAGCCAGCGGCACCCGACTGGGAGCTTCATTGTGCAAGCTTATGTCACCGGCTTGCGATACCACTGATCAGCCGCACGGTGACAGTGCCATCGGCTGGCAGTACTGAAGCGGCTGCCAGAGAGGCGCGCTACTGTGCTTTTGAGGGTCTGCTGCCGGCAGATACGGTGCTGTTTTTGGGCCATCACCTTGATGATCAGGTGGAGACTTTTTTCTTGCGGTTACTGCGTGGAGCCGGGGTAGAAGGGCTGGCCGGGATGCCTCGCGCGCGCAACCTAGGGCAGGCTCAGCTGGTGCGTCCTCTGCTAGCCTATGATCGCAGCGACATAGAACAGTATGCTGCCTACCACGATCTTGGCTATGTGCGAGACCCCTCCAATCACGATACCGCGATGGATCGCAATTTTTTGCGTGAAGAGTTGCTGCCGCTTCTAGCCACGCGCTGGCCTGCGTATCGACGGTCCGTAACCCGTGCCAGTGAGCACATGGCGACAGCCGCTATCACGCTGGCGCAGAATCTCGGTGTACCGGACACAGTCTATAGTGAGCTGGGCGATCCTGGCCTGCTTCTGGCGCAGTTGGTTGATGCATCAGAGGATATTGCAGCGGCACTGCTGCGGGCATGGTTGAGGGCGGGGGGATATCAGGCGCCAGACCGCTCCGCATTGGACGAGTTTCTGCGCCAGTTGCGGGTGACTGCTGTAGATGGCAATCCGAGACTGGTCTGCGGATCCTATGGCCTGCAACGTTATCATGATGCTGTTTACCGATTGCCTGATCTCTTGGCTCCGGCGGCGGCGTCATCCGTTGCACTGGCACCCGGTGCGAGTGTGAAAGTACCCGGGGTAGGCACAGTCAGTCTGGTGCGATCAGACGGTGATGGCTTGCGGCTTATGCCAGATGAGCAGCTCACACTGGGCTGGCGTCAGGGCGGGGAGCGTTGCTGTTTGCTGGGTCGGGCCGGTAGTCGCAGTCTTAAGGGGCTAATGCAGGCGTGGAAAGTGCCTCCCTGGTGGCGCGGCCGAGTGCCCTTGGTCTATCTGGGGGACGAGCTGGTGGCGGTGGGTGATTTGGCTAGGTGTGAGTCCGGTCGATGGCAGGAGGTCGCGCAGGACCGTGAATCTCTGTGGTTGGTGCGCTGGAAACGGGCCGCTAGCGTCGGTTCTGATTGAGCTAGTCCAGCCTTTCTGGTATCTTAACTTTCCATCTTTTGCAGGACTTGCGCCAGTAATCGAGCTCCCAATGAACACTGGATGATATGTCCTGTGTTCGTAAATACACCATCAATATAGGCATGTCATGGCGCGTTATATTTTCGTCACAGGTGGGGTAGTGTCGTCTCTTGGCAAGGGTATCGCAGCTGCGTCCCTGGCTGCAGTGCTCGAGGCGCGGGGTATTAAGGTTACTCTGCTCAAGCTCGACCCCTACATTAACGTCGATCCGGGCACCATGAGCCCGTTCCAGCATGGTGAGGTATTTGTCACCGAAGATGGGGCAGAGACCGACTTGGATCTGGGTCATTACGAACGATTCACCCATACGGTTATGAAGCGGACCAATAACTTCACTACCGGCAGAGTTTATAATTCAGTACTGCGTGCAGAGCGTCGCGGAGATTATCTGGGCGGCACGGTGCAGGTCATTCCCCATATTACAGATGAGATCAAGCGTCGTGTTGTGCTGGGCGCGGGCGACGCCGATATCGCTGTGGTTGAGATTGGCGGCACTGTGGGCGACATTGAGGGATTGCCCTTTTTGGAGGCTGCAAGGCAACTCAAGCTAGAAATGGGGCCCAGTCACGCATTGCTGATGCACCTAACGCTGGTGCCGTACATTGCCACGGCCGGCGAGATTAAAACTAAGCCCACTCAACACTCGGTTAAGGAGCTGCGCTCCATAGGTTTGCAGCCGGACATCTTGTTATGCCGATGCTCTGTTGAGGTAGAGGAGAGCGCACGAAAGAAGATTTCTCTTTTCACTAACGTGGAAGAGCGCGCCGTTATTCCGCTACTGGATATGGACTCAATTTATAAAATTCCTGGCATGCTGCGAGATTTTGGTCTGGACCAGTTTGTTGTGGAACGTTTTGGCATCGACGCTAAACCCGAAGCAGATTTGTCCGACTGGGACGACGTTGTCGAGCGTGAACTTACCGGTAGCAGTGGTCGGGCGCGAGTGGCTATGGTGGGTAAATATGTTGACTTGCAAGACGCCTACAAATCGCTCAATGAAGCACTTTGTCATGCTGGGTTACAGACGTTGACTGATGTAAAGATCGAGTATTTTGACGCCGAAGACATTGAGCACAATGGTACCGATGCGCTTCATGGGGTAGATGCTATCCTGGTGCCAGGCGGTTTCGGTGATCGTGGCGTGGAGGGCAAGATCACTGCTGTGCGTTATGCGCGGGAAAATAATATTCCTTTCCTGGGTATTTGTCTGGGCATGCATGTCGCATTGATAGAATACGCGCGCAATGTTTGTGGTCTTGAGGGCGCTGATTCTTCTGAAATGAATCCGTCTACGCCGCATCCGGTTGTGGCTCTGATTACAGAGTGGATGGAAGCCGATGGCAGTGCAGTGCAGCGCGATGAGTCTTCAGATCTCGGTGGCACCATGCGTCTGGGTGCGCAGCCTTGCCATCTGGAAGAGGGCAGTAAGGTGCGCGAAATTTACGGCACTGAACTGATTTCGGAGCGCCATCGCCACCGTTATGAGGTGAATAATAATTATGTGGGTCAGTTGCAGGCTGCTGGAATGGGTATTGCAGGCTGGTCTGATGACCGCTCTCTGGTAGAAATCATCGAGTTGCCTGCTCACCCCTGGTTTATTGCCTGTCAGTTCCACCCTGAGTTTACGTCTCGGCCCCGTGGCGGGCACCCATTGTTCACCAGTTATATCGAAGCGGCCATTGCCCACTCCCGGGTTAAGGCCGGCAATCAAAACTTATAGAGAGAGCGGGCCGTGACTGATAAGAGCATTTCTCTTGGAACAGTACGTATCGACAATGCCGCTCCGTTCGTATTGCTGGGCGGCGTCAATGTACTGGAAAGTAGGGACTTTGCCCTGCGAGTGGCCGAACACTATGTTGAAGTGTGCAATAAACTCGGGATTCCCTATGTCTTCAAAGCCTCTTTTGACAAGGCTAATCGTTCCTCCATTCACTCATTTCGTGGTCCGGGTCTTGAGGAAGGGCTGTCAATTCTGGCCGAGGTGAAATCAACTTTCAACGTTCCCGTCATTACCGACGTGCACACGCCGGAGCAGGCGGCACCCACTGCGCAGGTGTGCGATATTATTCAGCTCCCTGCATTTCTAGCGCGTCAGACTGATTTGGTGGCTGCTATGGCGGCGACGGGTGCTGTGATCAATATCAAAAAGCCGCAGTTTCTCAGCCCTGCACAAATGGCCAATATCGTGGAAAAATTTGCCGAGTGCGGTAATACCCGTGTCATGTTGTGCGAGCGCGGAAGTAACTTTGGTTATGACAATCTGGTGGTGGATATGCTGGGTTTCGGTGTCATGAAGCAGAGTTGTGGAAACGCCCCTCTAATTTTTGACGTCACTCATGCACTGCAGTGCCGGGACACCGGGGGAGCTGCTTCCGGCGGTCGTCGGGGGCAGGTAGTGGAGCTGGCGCGCTCCGGCATGGCACTCGGATTGGCCGGCCTGTTCCTCGAGGCTCACCCCGATCCAGACAAGGCGCGCTGCGATGGTCCAAGTGCGCTTCCTCTCGCGCAGTTGGAACCGTTTCTGGCGCAGGTGAAAGCGGTAGATGACCTCGTGAAATCACTGCCTCCACTGGCAATCGACTAGTAATTACGGAGTTTGACGGCATGACATCGATCACCAATATTCAGGCCTTTGAGGTCATGGATTCGCGAGGAAATCCCACAGTGATGGCGGAAGTAACGCTAAAATCTGGGGAGATAGGTGCCGCCTTTGCGCCCTCCGGCGCGTCTACTGGATCGCGCGAAGCGCTGGAACTGCGTGACGGCGATGCGACTCGATACGCAGGAAAGGGCGTGCTCAATGCCGTCGGTCATGTGAATGGGCCCATTCGGTCGCTTTTATTGGGGCGTGATGCGGGCGCTCAGCGTGAGCTGGATGCGGCCATGATTGAGGCGGACGGGACTGACAACAAAGCCACGTTTGGCGCTAACGCGATTCTTGCTGTTTCTCTGGCTGCCGCGAAGGCTGCTGCACTGTCTCGGGGAATTCCGCTTTACCGGCACATCGCCGACCTCAATGGTACTTCTGGCTTCACTATGCCGGTGCCGATGATGAACATTCTTAATGGTGGTGAGCATGCGGACAACAATATCGATATACAGGAATTTATGGTGCAGCCAGTGGCCGCTCCCAGTTTTGCTGAGGGGCTGCGCGCGGGTGCAGAGATTTTTCATCAGCTAAAAAAGGTGTTATCGGCTCGTGGCTTGAGCACAGCGGTGGGAGATGAGGGCGGGTTCGCACCAAACCTGCCATCGAACGAGGCGGCCCTTGAGGTCATTGCCGAGGCGGTGGAGAAGGCCGGATATAAATTGGGCACCGATATTACCCTCGCGTTGGACTGCGCAGCTTCTGAATTTTATCGCGATGGCGTCTACGATTTGTCGGGAGAGGGCAAGCAATTTAACAGTGAAGGCTTTACCGATTATCTGGCGGACCTTGCTCGCAGCCACCCTATTATTTCGATAGAGGACGGTCTTGACGAATCCGACTGGGACGGCTGGAAGATGCTGACCGATAAGATTGGCGACAAGGTACAGTTGGTAGGAGACGACCTGTTTGTCACCAATACCAAGATACTCAAGGAAGGTATCGAGAAGGGTGTCGCGAACTCTATCCTGATCAAGTTCAACCAGATTGGAAGTCTGTCTGAGACGCTTGATGCCATAGCGATGGCGAAGGCGGCTGGGTATACCGCAGTGATTTCCCATCGCAGTGGTGAGACTGAAGATACGACCATTGCCGACCTGGCGGTCGCCACTGCCGCGGGTCAAATTAAAACAGGCTCATTGTGTCGCTCCGACCGGGTGGCCAAGTACAACCGCCTGTTGCGTATCGAAGCGGAGCTGGCCGGTAGCGCACCGTATCGCGGTCTCGCCGAATTTTTTCGCCAGTGAGGGTCTAGTTTTGCGTTGGCTACTTCTGTCTTTGCTCGTGTTGCTGGGTGCACTGCAGTACCGACTTTGGTTTGCCGAGGGTAGTCTGGCTGAGCAGCATCGACTAGAGCTTCTGGTTGAGGAGCAAACGCTGATTAATAGTGAACTGCAGGCACGTAATTCGGTGCTGGACCGTGAAGTCTTGGAGTTGCAAAGTGGCAACAACGGTGTCGAACAGCGCGCTCGGGAGCAGCTGGGGTTGATACGAGAAGGTGAGACGTTTTATCAAGTCGTCGACAGTCCCAATTCTGCTCTGGATGGAAAATGACCAATAGAGCTGAGGCGCGTTGCTGGGCGGTCCTGCCCGCTGCCGGTATCGGCAGTCGTATGGGCGCAGAGCTTCCGAAACAATATATGGCTGTGGCCGGCGCCACTTTACTTGAACATAGTTTGCGTGCCTTGCTCAGTTGTGAGCCAATCTCGGGAGTCATTGTGGCGCTGCACGCTGACGATACCCGAGCGGCCAAAATGCCTATATTTCAGGATCCGCGAATACAAACGGTCTCCGGTGCCGAGCAGCGCAGCGGTTCTGTTTTGGCGGGGCTTGACGCCCTGATATCCAAGGCGGCACTGCATGACTGGGTTCTGGTCCACGATGCGGCGCGGCCCTGCCTGCAAGCGCACGATATTATGCGATTGATAGCGACCGTGAGTGCGAGTGAGACGGGCGGGATACTGGCGGAAAAAATGGTCGATACGGTGAAACAAGCTTCAGCGGACGCGCGAGTTTTGCGCACATTGGATCGTGCCACTTTGTGGCGGGCTCAGACTCCACAGATGTTTCGTCTTGATGAGTTGCGCGAGGCGTTGCAGCAGGCGCAGGCGCAGGGTCTGGCGGTGACTGATGAAGCCTCCGCCATGGAAATGGCAGG
>JAPKBI010000007.1 GCA_028823475.1 Halioglobus sp.
GAGGGGCAGGGCAAATTGCGCGAGTAGTCGGTCAGGCATCATCGGTGCTCTTATTAGGTTCTGTGATGAAGGTCTCCATTAGCTGCTCGAGATAATGTTGCCGCCCATCGATGTCAGGTAAATGTTGTTCGAAACGCAGCCTCGTAGCGCCTGCCAGCTTGAAAGAGCGGGGGTCTGATTGGACCAACTTGACTAGGCTCATAGGATTCACAGGCGTTGTTACCTTGAAATCGATACTACCACCCTCAGGCCCTGCTTCAATAGTGCGGATACCGAGATCCTGAGCCTTCAGGCGCAACCGGGATACTTGAAACAAATTGTTAACGGGCAGTGGCAATAGGCCGAATCGGTCAATCATTTCCACCTGCAAGCTCCGTAACTCGGAATCACTGGTGGCCGCGGCGATCCGTTTGTACAAAATAAGCCGCCCGTTGACGTCTGGTAAGTAGTCATCGGGGATCAACGCTGGTGCGTGCAGATTTACCTCTGTGCCCTGGTCCAGCGGTGCGTCAACATTGGGGATCTCCCCGCGCTTCAGTGATTCAACTGCCCTTTGCAGCATATCCATATACATGGAGAAGCCGACGCTATGGATTTGGCCGCTCTGTTCATCGCCGAGTAATTCTCCGGCGCCCCGGATTTCAAGGTCTTGGGTGGCCAGCAGGTAGCCTGACCCTAAGTCGCCGG
This sequence comes from Halioglobus sp., assembly GCA_028823475.1. Lineage (GTDB taxonomy): Bacteria > Pseudomonadota > Gammaproteobacteria > Pseudomonadales > Halieaceae > Marimicrobium. The sequence continues at coordinate 688 of JAPKBI010000007.1, forward strand.
CGGCCTCAATTGCCTCCAGTCGCTTACCCGCATCTTTGGTGATCGCGGAGCGCGGGGGAGTGAGAAGGTAGGCGTAGGCCTGATGGTGGGATCGCCCAACCCGACCGCGTAACTGGTGCAACTGTGCGAGGCCAAGTTTGTCAGCACGTTCAATAATAATGGTGTTGGCATTGGGGATATCAATACCCGTTTCAATGATGGTGGTGCACAGGAGCACGTGATGGTGTCGGTGGTAAAAACTCGACATCACCTGCTCCAGTTGGGTTTCGGGCATTTGTCCGTGAGCAACCGCAATATTGATGTCCGGCAGTAGCTCGCGCAGTTTGCGTGCGGTTTCCTCTATTGTTTTTACCTCGTTATGCAGGTAGTAGACCTGACCGCCGCGCAGTGTTTCACGCAGTACCGCTTCCTTGATCAGTGCGATGTTGTGCTCGCGCACAAAGGTTTTGATAGACAGCCGGCGGGCTGGCGGAGTGGCGATGATAGACAAATCACGCATGCCGCCCAGCGCCATGTTCAGGGTTCGCGGAATCGGTGTTGCGGTCAGCGTCAGGATGTCGACTTCTGAACGCAGAGCCTTGATGACTTCCTTCTGCTTCACGCCGAATCGGTGTTCCTCATCGATAATGAGAAGTCCTAGATCGTTAAAGCGAAAATCATTCTGCAGCAACTTATGCGTGCCTATTAAAATATCGACGCCGCCGGAGGTTGCCCTGCGCATGACCTCGGTCAGTTGTTTGGCAGATTTAAAACGGGATACCACCTCGACCGTTATGGGCCAGTCGGCAAAGCGGTCACTAAATGTATTGTAGTGCTGCTGTGCTAATAGCGTGGTCGGAACTAATATGGCGACCTGTTTTTGGTTGCTGGTTGCGACGAACGCTGCGCGCAATGCGACTTCGGTTTTGCCAAAACCGACATCACCGCAGACGAGCCGGTCCATGACTCGAGGGCTGTACATGTCTTCAAGAACAGCGCGAATAGTCGTCTCTTGGTCCGGGGTTTCCTCAAAGGGAAACGCGGCACAGAAGAGTGCATAGGCCTGATCCTGCGACTCAAAAACATAGCCCTCGCGTGCTTCACGACGCGCATAGACTTCGAGCAGCTGCGCCGCGATATCGTTGGCCTTTTCACTGGCTTTGCGACGTGCTTTTTCCCACTGGTCAGAGCCCAACTTGTGCAGAGGAGCCGTTTCTGGGTCGGAACCAGAGTACCGGCTGATGAGGTGTAGTGATGCGACAGGAACATACAGGCGGGCCCCCTGAGCGTACTCCAGTGCCAAAAATTCAAACTCCTGCTCATCCACTGACAATTTTTGCAAGCCTACGTAGCGGCCCACACCGTGTTCCAGATGCACAACAGCAACGCCCTCACGCAGCTCGTTCAGCGCTTTAAAGGCGTTGGCCTGGAGGTTCTCATCGCCTTTCTTGCGACGCCGACGTTGCGCGACGCGATTGCCAAATAGCTGCGCCTCACAAACCAGAGTGGGGTGGTTGGGGCCAAAGTACAGTCCACGGTCAAGTGGGGCCGTCGCAATCGCAAAGTTCAAGCCTGAGTCAATGAAACACCGCCAGTCATCTAAAGCGGGTGGTTCCAGCTGAAGCTCGCGCAGAGACTCCAGTAGCACTTCTCGCCGTCCTGCGGATTCAGCGCACAGCAATACAGGACCTGCATGTTGTTTAAGAAATCTTGCCAGATTGTCCGTAGGAGACTCGTTCTGATGATTGCTGGCCAGATTCGGGGGTGGTAGGACCGCCGTCTGCTGGTGCACGCTTGCGTCCGGATTATGGCGTAATTCCAGCACCGGAAACCGCTTGAATTGTTCATACACCTCTTCAACAGGCATGAAGCAACGTTTTGGTGGTAACAGCGGTCGTCGTGGGTCCACGCCATATTCCTCGAATCGGGTACTCACCTCATTCCAGAAATGTTGTGCTGCGCCGTGATGGTCCCCCGTGGTGATAATTGCAGTGTTGCTCGGAAAGTAATCGAATAGCGTTGCGCACTGTTCAAAGAAAAGTGGCAGATAGTATTCGCAGCCGCCTGGACTGCGGCCCGCGCTCACGTCAACATAGGTAGGACACAGATCATGATCAACCTCGAAGCTGTCATACCAATTCATTTGGAATCGCCGAACCGCCACGGGTTCCAGCGGGTATTCGCGGGCGGGGAGGAGGTTTATGCCGTCTACCTTGGCGACCGTACGTTGGGTCTCGGGGTCGAAAGTACGCAGGGAATCAATCTCGTTATCAAGGAGGTCGATACGAAATGGCAGTTCAGTACCCATTGGATAGACATCTAGCAGCGAGCCGCGTAAGGCGAATTCGCCATGCTCGTAGACAGTTTCGACGTTGATATAGCCGTTGCGCTGGAGATTGTGCCGAAACGTCGCGACATCCAATGTTTGTCCAGCCTGTAGCACTAGACTTGCACCTGCGATGTATTCTGTCGGGGCCAGTCGATGCATCAGTGTTGGCACCGGCACAATCATGATGCCTTCGGTCAGGCTAGGCAGTCGATAAAGTGTATGAAGCCGCTCCGAAATGATGTCCTGATGGGGTGAAAAATTGTCGTAGGGGAGGGTTTCCCAGTCTGGAAAAGCCAGAATTTCGCAGGGGCCATTCAGAAAAAAAGGCAGTTCACGTTCCAACGCGAGCGCAGAACTGGTATCAGAGGTGACTACCACTAGCAGGCGTCCGGGCACGGCAAGCTCCGCAATGCAACGCGCGTCGGCGCAGCCGCTAAATGGCCCTAGAGCGGAGCGCGAACCAGGCTTTTGTGGCCATGGCGTTTTTTCAACCAAAGTAGTGAACATAGGGTGTCAGTCGCTTATGCGGTAGAATCTTGCTGGGTGATGAGGTGCGCGATTATAACGGAGGTGCTGCCGATCGCCATAGGGCTGGTCTTTACAGACCGTGAATTTGACGCATATCAGCTTGCACCACATTAACCCTCGGACAATAATACACGCCCTGAATTCACGTGGAAAATCAAAGGTATAAGATGGCAGACCAATCCAAGCGTGCGCGTCCTGACGACTACTTCAAAGACTGGAAGCAGCGCGAGGCACTGGCTGAAGGCATGATTCCTCTGGTGGGGCAATTGTCCCGCGAAAAGAACGTTAAGTGTTATATCTACGGTAAACCACTGGTCAATCGGTCGGTGTACCAAATAATGAAAGACCACCGCTATGTGCGGCAGGTCGCAGGAAATGAGTTGTCCGAGAAGGAGACTTTCCCTGTGTTTAATCGGCTGAGCCAACTGGATTTGGGCCCGGCACATATCGATGTCGGTCGTTTGGCAGTAGGGTATTCTTTGCACGGCACAGCTGACGGCTTAAGTCTGGAGCAATACATAGACCGAGAATTGGACTCTCTGATAGGGTTCACTGGCAAGCCACTGACCGAGCCCCAGGACGTGGTGCTGTATGGTTTTGGCCGCATTGGTCGCCTTCTGGCCCGTATTCTGATTGATAAAACGGATGGTGGCGATTGTCTGCGATTGCGAGCCATTGTGGTGCGTAAGGGTAAGGCGCCTAACGATCTTGAAAAGCGGGCAAGCCTGCTGCGCCGTGATTCGGTGCACGGGCCTTTCGAGGGCACGATACGCGTAGATGACGAGCGCCAGTCCTTCGTCGCCAATGGCAATGAGATCAAGGTCATTTATTCGGACGCCCCTGATGCCGTTGATTACACCGAGTACGGTATTCACAATGCGATTATCATCGACAATACCGGTGTGTGGCGTGACGAAGCCGGGCTTTCGAGGCATCTGCAGAGCAAAGGCGTTAGCAAAGTTATTCTGACGGCTCCGGGCAAAGGCAAGCTTAAGAATATTGTTGCAGGCATCAATAGCGACCTGATCGAGTCTTCTGACAACATTATTTCTGCCGCGTCCTGCACCACCAACGCAATTGTGCCACCCTTGAAAGCAATGGACGACGAGTTTGGGATTGTCGCCGGGCATGTCGAGACGGTACATGCATACACTAATGACCAAAATTTGATCGATAACTACCACGATGCATCGCGTCGCGGTCGCAGTGCACCGCTCAATATGGTGATTACGGAGACCGGCGCGGCAGTGGCTGTGGGTAAGGTACTGCCGCAACTGGCAGGAAAGCTCACCGGGAATGCAATTCGAGTTCCCACGCCCAATGTATCTATGGCAATTCTCAATCTGACCCTTGCCCGGGAAACAACGACTACCGAGGTGAATGAGTTTATGCGCTATCAGGCGCTGCATTCGCCGTTACATCAGCAGATTGATTATTCTGCCTCGCCTGAAGTGGTATCCAGTGATTTTGTCGGGTCTAGGCATGCGTGTATTTTTGATGCCAAGGCCACTATCGTAAACGGAAAACATGCGGTGCTTTATCTGTGGTACGACAATGAGTACGGTTACAGCTGCCAGGTCCAGCGGATATTGGAACAGATGGCCGGGATCAACTACGCCGTTTACCCTCAAAAAGGCTAAGACGCCGGTGGTGTTTGTTGGCAAACCCACAGTGTTTTCGGTCTGCAGCGCTCATTGGCCTAATTTTATCCCAAAATCACACAAAGACCTCGGCCTTATGGTGTTTTCTGTGGCCATTCCGCTATAATGCGCGCGGTCTAGATTGCCTGTTCAAATGTAGCGCGATCATGGCCTTAATTGCGGCAGTAGTCAGTATTATCTGCTCTGGTTACCCTGGAGAGTTCTCCGAGGTATTGTCAATACAATCACATTTTTTGGATGCTGTAGGCAGATCGCATGATCAAGATTAAACGGGGCCTAGACATTCCTATTTTGGGAGCCCCTCGGCAAGTAATCGAGGATGCGCCCTTGGCGCGAGCCGCGGCCTTGGTCGGCTTTGATTACGTCGGAATGAAGCCAACTATGGCAGTGCAGGAAGGTGAGCGCGTCAAGCTTGGACAGCTGTTGTTCACTGATAAGAAGACCGAAGGTGTGCGCTATACCGCTCCCGGAGCGGGTGTGGTGGCGGCTATTAATCGCGGTGCCAAAAGAGTGCTGCAGTCTGTGGTCATTGATATCGATGGCGACGCCGCCGAGATGTTTCATACCTGTTCCGCGCACGATTTGCCTGACGCAGAAGCTATTCGCGATCAGCTGGTTCTTAGCGGGCAGTGGACGGCGTTACGTACCCGACCCTACAGCAAGGTGCCTTCGCCGCAATCGGAGGCCGCCGCCATATTCGTGACCGCGATGGACTCCCATCCATTAGCGGCAGACCCCACCTTGTTTATTTCCGAACAGGCCGATGCTTTCTGTCTGGGACAGGACCTCCTTGCCCGCCTGACCGCGGGAAAATTATACCTGTGCAAGGCCGCCGGTACTCAGGTGCCAAAAGGCAATGCATCGAACATAGAGGTCGCTGAGTTTGATGGCCCGCATCCGTCGGGCCTAGCTGGAACCCATGTGCATTACCTGCAGGCTGTGGGCGCGAGTAAAACGGTCTGGACTATCGGTTACCAAGACGTCATCGCCATAGGCCGTCTTTTTCTGGATGGACGCGTTTACACGGAGCGTGTTGTTGCCTTATCCGGACCTCAGGTAGAAAATCCTCGTTTGCTGCGCACACGGCTAGGCGCAGACCTGCGAGCGCTGTGCGCAGGTCAATTGAAGAACGGCGAAAACCGTGTCATTTCTGGCTCAGTGCTTGGCGGACGTGCAGTGCACGCTGGTTCCTCCTATCTGGGTCGTTATCACAACCAAGTTGCTGTCTTGTTAGAGGGGCGCGAGCGCGAATTTATGGGTTGGGCGTCGCCGGGTCTTGACAAACACTCTAACCTTGGCATTTACGTGACTAGCTTTTTCGGTTCTAAGCGCTTTGCTATGACGACCAATACGCACGGTAGCGACCGTGCCATGGTGCCGGTGGGTAGTTACGAGAAGGTTATGCCGCTTGATATTTTGCCCACCCAATTGCTGCGCGCACTGATCGTCGGCGACACGGAAATGGCTCAGGCGCTAGGTTGTTTGGAGTTGGAAGAAGAAGATCTTGCGCTATGCACCTACGTTTGTCCCGGCAAGTACGAGTACGGTCCCATCCTGCGGGATAACCTGACACGCATCGAGAAGGAGGGTTAGATCGTGGGGCTGAGACGAATTCTTGATGACATGGAGCACCATTTTCAGGAAGGTGGGCGTCTGCAAAAGTGGTTTGCAGTGTTTGAGGTGTTTGACACTTTTCTGTATGCGCCTAACTCCGTCACCAAATCGACCGCGCACGTCCGCGACGGAATTGACCTCAAGCGTATTATGATCACGGTGTGGCTCGCGACATTTCCCGCCATGTTTTATGGGATGTACAACGTCGGCTTTCAGGCGATGGAGTATATGCCGGACGGTTTTGCTCTTGAAGGTTGGCGTGGCTCACTGGTTGAGATGTTCGGGGGTTATGACGGCAGTAGCATTTGGAATTGTCTCTGGTACGGTGCATTATTCTTTGTTCCCATCTATGTGGTTACTTTTTTAGTTGGGATCAGCTGGGAATTCTTATTCGCTATTAAACGCGGACATGAAGTGAACGAAGGTTTTTTTGTGACGTCGGTGTTATTTGCGCTAATCTGCCCACCTGATGTGCCTCTGTGGCAAGTGGCGCTCGGTATCAGCTTCGGTGTGGTCGTGGCCAAGGAAATTTTCGGTGGAACTGGAAAGAACTTCCTTAATCCAGCCTTGGCCGCACGCGCGTTTCTGTATTTTGCTTATCCAGTGCAGTTGTCCGGAGATGACGTGTGGGTTGCAGTCGATGGTGTAACAGCAGCCACGCCGCTGGCGCTTATCGCTTCCGGCGGTATCGAGATGTTGCAGCAGCAGTGGACCTGGACACAGGCTTTTGTTGGCGCGATACCTGGTTCAATAGGCGAGACGTCTACTCTGGCTATATCGCTCGGCATGGTATTGCTATTGGTGACCCGGATTGCCTCCTATAGAGTCATTCTGGGAGTATTTCTTGGCATGGTGGTTTTCTCGGGTCTGCTGAATGCGATCGGATCTGACAATAACCCGGCCTTTGCGACGCCCTGGTACTGGCATTTGGTGACCGGTGGGTTTGCCTTTGGAATGGTGTTCATGGCGACTGAGCCCGTTTCTGGAGCCATGACGAATAGCGGCAAATGGGCCTATGGGGTATTGATCGGCGTAATGACGGTATTGATACGCGTCGTCAATCCGGCATTCCCCGAGGGCATTATGCTGGCAATCTTATTTTCCAACCTGTTTGCGCCACTGATAGACCACTTTGTGGTTCAGGCCAATATTAAACGGAGGTTTGCACGTGTCCAGTAATGACGGCACCTCGAAAACATTGGTAGTAGCACTGGCGCTTTGCATTGTTTGTTCAGTGATCGTGTCTACTGCCGTTGTGATTCTTAAACCCATCCAAGAGGTCAATAAAACGCTCGATCGAAAGCGCAATATTCTTGCTGCCGCGGGGATGCTAGAGAAGAACGCAACCGCAGAGGACATTAACCAGCAGTTCTCGGATATTAAGACGCGTGTTGTCGATCTCAACACGGGTAAGTTCGCCGATGATGCAGTGGATCTCGCACGGTATGATCCGTTGAAAGCGGCCAAGGACCCAGATTTATCTGAGGCCCTTACGACAAAGCAAGATCTGGCCAAGATTTCACGGCGTGAGCAATATGCTGTCGTCTACCTTGTTGAGAGTCCGCAAGGCGATATCAAAAAGCTTATTTTGCCGATTCGTGGTTACGGCCTATGGTCGACACTCTATGGCTTCATTGCATTGGAATCTGACGGTAACACGATAGCGGGCCTGGGTTTTTATGAGCACGGGGAAACGCCAGGGCTTGGTGGTGAGATCGATAACCCGCGATGGAAGGCTTTTTGGCCGGGCAAGCAGGTCTACCGAGATGGTGAGGTGGAGATTGGCCTTGTCAAAGGTTCCGTCGACCCTGCTGCGGTCGACGCTCCGTGGGAGGTTGACGGCCTCGCCGGTGCGACACTGACCAGTAAAGGGGTGACGAATCTTGTGCATTTCTGGCTGGGTAAAAATGGCTTCGAGCCCTTTCTTAACAACCTACGGGCAGGGGAGGCCTAATTATGCAAGTCATCAAAGAAACGCTTACCGGTCCAATTTTTAAGAACAATCCAATCGCCTTGCAGATTCTGGGCGTTTGTTCCGCGTTAGCGGTCACCTCTTCAATGAAGGTGACGTTGGTGATGTGTGTGGCATTGACAGTCGTCACTGCATTCTCCGGTATGTTTATTTCGAGCATCCGCGCACATATTCCAAGCAGCATCCGCATCATTGTGCAGATGGTTATTATCGCCTCGCTGGTGATTGTGGTGGACCAGTTTCTGAAAGCTTATGCGTTTGGCATCAGTAAGCAGCTTTCTGTGTTTGTCGGACTTATCATCACCAACTGCATTGTCATGGGGCGCGCCGAGGCGTTTGCGATGAAAAATCCGCCTATGGCCAGCTTTGTCGACGGCGTAGGAAACGGCATTGGGTACAGTGTGGTATTGATATCCGTGGCGTTTGTACGTGAGGTATTAGGGTCTGGCAAGCTGATGGGCTTTGATGTTTTGCCGCTTGTCACTGATGGCGGTTGGTATGTCCCAAACGGGCTGCTGCTTTTGCCGCCCAGCGCATTTTTCCTGATCGGGGGTTTTATCTGGGTGTTGCGCAGTGTGCGCAAAGACCAAGTGGAAGTGACCGAATTTAAGCTTGCAAGCCATGCAGCGGTCAGGGAAGGCGCATAATGGAGGCCCTGCTAAGCCTATTCGTTCGCGCTATATTCATTGAAAATATGGCGCTCGCGTTCTTTCTGGGTATGTGTACGTTTTTAGCAATCTCTAAGAAGGTGCAAGCGGCCATCGGTTTGGGTATAGCGGTGACGGTGGTGTTGACAATCACCGTGCCGGTCAATAATTTGATTTATCATTACTTGCTGGCCGATGGCGCGCTAGCCTGGGCCGGGTTGCCTGATATGGATCTGAGCTTCTTGGGTCTGCTTTCTTATATCGGTGTGATTGCGGCTATCGTGCAAATAATGGAAATGTTTCTCGATAAATTTATGCCAGCACTTTATAACGCATTGGGCGTGTTTTTGCCGTTAATAACAGTCAACTGTGCGATTCTCGGTGCTGCGTTATTTATGGTAGAGCGAGATTATGGGTTTGCCGAAAGTGTCGTTTTTGGCCTCGGCTCGGGACTAGGGTGGGCGCTCGCCGTCATTGCACTGGCGGGTATTCGCGAAAAGCTTAAATACTCTGACGTACCGGAAGGTCTGCAGGGTCTGGGAATCACTTTTATTACCGCTGGCCTTATGGCAATGGGCTTTATGGCCTTTGGCGGTATCGATATCTAGGCGAGATTAAACTGATATGGATATAACAATTATTTTTGGTGTCGGCATGTTCACGGCGATTGTGCTTTCGCTAGTGGCAGTCATTCTTTATGCGCGCTCATATTTGGTGAGCACGGGTGAGGTGCATATCCTGATTAACGGTGAGAAGCGCATTACCGTCCCTGCGGGTGGAAAGTTGCTGCAGACATTGTCTGAAGCCGATCTGTTTTTACCGTCTGCTTGCGGAGGTGGGGGGACTTGTGCCCAGTGTAAATGCATCATCACTGAAGGTGGTGGGTCGATGTTGCCGACGGAAGAGGGGCATTTTAATCGACGTGAAGCCGCAGAGGGCTGGAGACTGAGTTGCCAGACCGCCGTCAAACAAGATATGGAGATTCTGGTTCCGGATGAGGTGTTCGGCGTCAAGCAGTGGGAATGTACCGTTGAATCCAATCCCAACGTGGCCACGTTTATTAAAGAGTTAACGCTGCGGTTGCCGGAAGGGGAGAATGTCAATTTTCGTGCCGGCGGCTATGTGCAGTTGGAGTGTCCCCCGCATCACGTCAAATATTCTGACTTTGATGTAGACGAGGAATATCGTGGTGATTGGGATCGATTCGGCTTCTTTAAGCTCGAGTCAATTGTCGACGAGACGGTTATTCGAGCCTACTCGATGGCTAATTATCCGCAGGAAGAGGGAGTGGTGAAATTCAACATTCGTATTGCCAGTCCTCCGCCAGGCAGCCAAGGTATTCCCTGCGGTCTTATGTCTTCGTGGGCATTTAATCTCAAGCCAGGCGACAAAGTGAAGGTATACGGTCCCTTTGGTGAATTTTTTGCCAAGGAGACTAAAGCAGAGATGGTGTTTATCGGCGGCGGCGCTGGTATGGCACCGATGCGCTCACTGCTGTTTGATCAGTTAAGGCGACTGCATACCGATCGAAAAATCTCTTTTTGGTATGGTGCCCGATCGCTACGAGAGATGTTCTACGTTGAAGAGTACGATCAACTGGCTCAAGAAAATGAAAACTTCGAATGGAATGTCGCATTGTCCGATCCTCAGCCTGAAGACGGCTGGGAGGGTTCCACCGGGTTTATTCACAACGTCTTGTTTGAAGAATACCTGAAGAACCACCCGGCACCAGAAGATTGTGAATACTACATGTGTGGTCCGCCGATGATGAATGCGGCCGTCATACAAATGCTAACCTCTCTGGGAGTGGAGCCGGAGAACATCATGCTTGACGATTTCGGTGGTTAAACCTACTTTTGCGTCGTTGCAAAGCCACTCTCGTGAGTGGCTTTTTTGTTTGCTTGCGCTGTTTGTCCTCGCCGGCTGTGATCGCCAAACACCGCCTGTTCAACTCGGCGGTGATATTATGGGCACTACTTGGGGTGTCAGCTATATCGAGGGGCCACCTGAACTCACCCCGGATCAGTTACAGCAAGGGGTTGAGGCTTTGTTGGCGCAGGTTAATCTGAGCATGTCTACATACCGCCCTGATTCCGAGATCAGCGAATTCAATGCGATTGATACGCAGACATGGTTTTCATCTTCGGCCGAATTCTTTGCGGTCCTCAGGGCAGCGCTCGACGTTGGCCAAAAGAGCGAAGGCGCTTACGATGTGACGGTCGGCGCACTGGTTGATTTGTGGGGTTTTGGCCCGGGCGATATAATAGATGTGCCGCCAGCAAAAAGCGAGATAGCGGATCTGATGAGTCGAGTTGGGCAGGTTAATCTTCGCCTAGACGCTCAGAACCGGAGTATTCTAAAGCAGAGTGACCTGTCTGTTGATGTGTCTTCGTTGGCTAAGGGCTATGCCGTAGATCGAGTCGCCCAGTGGTTGTCGGCGCAGGGCGTCAGACGCTATATGGTGGAAGTCGGTGGAGAGATGCGTTTGTCTGGACTCAGTGGTCGAGGCGATCCGTGGCGTATAGCGATCGAGGAGCCAAAGGTCAGCGAGCGTTCTATTGCGATCACGTTAAGCTTGACGGATGTGGCAATCGCGACCTCGGGGGACTACCGCAATTATTTTGAAGCAGATGGTCGCCGCTACTCCCATAGCATTGACCCTAGAACCGGATACCCCGTTACGCATGATTTGGTGTCTGTTACTGTGGCGCATCAAAGCTGTATGATGGCAGATGCCTGGGCCACTGCTCTCACTGTCCTTGGGGCCGAGAAAGCAATGGCAGTAGCGCAAGCACAAGGATTGGCGGTATATTTCATTCGGAGGCTAGATGATGAGTTTGTGCACAGTCACACCCCGTTATTTTCTGCCTATCTACCGGCTGCAGAGCTTTAGTGATTACCTCTAAATAGAAGAGCTGTTATATGACACTATTTTTGATCAGTATATTGGTAATGGGGCTGGTTATGGCAGGCATGGCCGTTGGCGTGTTGGCGGGACGGGCGCCAATCAAAGGTTCCTGCGGTGGCATGGGAGCGCTGGGTGTCGACACAGCCTGTGAGCTCTGTGGAGGGAACCCCCAACGCTGCGATGAGGAGACCCGCAGCACGGAAACGGGCAAAGACAACGGCTCGCAGTATTACCGAGCGGATAAATAGAGCCGGATGATTCTCGGTTGTGATTTCCCCGTAACCCGATGCTGAATTACGCACCCTTTATCGGTATACGCTACAGCTTTAGTCGCAAGCGTAATCGATTCACGTCTGTTATCGCTACAGTCTCCATGCTGGGAATGGTCTTGGGCGTTGCGAGTCTCATTGTGGTGTTAGCCGTGATGAATGGCTTTGCTGGCGAGTTGCGGGGTCGAATTTTGTCTCTTGTGCCGCACGGTTTCGTGGAGAGTAAAGGGGAGGGGGTTGGACAGTGGCGTGACCTGCTGAGCGACATTGAAGGCATGGAGGGCGTAGTAGCCGTTTCACCTTACATTACAGAAAAAGCGATTCTCGGCACTGCGTATATGCAGCGTGGTGCTGTGATCACCGCCATTGATCCTCAACTCGAAAGTAAGGTGTCAGGCCTCGCCAATGCGATGATCGCTGGCGATCTTCAGAGTCTCGAGAATGGCGGCTTCAACGTTGTGCTAGGCGTTTCACTCGCCAACATTTTGAGAGTCGGTCTCGGAGATTATGTCGACGTCACTGTGCCCCGCCTGACCGTTACGCCTCTGGGGATGTTTCCGCGCAACAAACGGCTGCAGGTGACCGGCCTGTTTGAAATCGGCGCGCAGCCTGATGCCTTTCAGGCCTATGTGTCGCTTGCGACAGGCCAAAAGTTACTCGGTAGCAAGGGCCGAGTAGATGGCTTGCAGATCAAAACCCGAGATCTGTTCACTGCGCCTGAAATCATGCGCGGTGTGGCCATACAGCTTCCCGATACTTATTCGATAAAGGATTGGAGCCAGACACAAGGTTCGCTGTTTAGCGCAGTAAAATTGGAAAAGCTCATGGTTAGCTTATTACTGCTTAGTGTGGTGGCGGTTGCCGCATTTAATATCGTATCAACATTGGTGATGTCAGTGGCGGAGAAACGCCGAGATATCGCCGTATTGCGCACGATGGGTGCTAGGGCTGGCGGCATCATGGCTATTTTTGTTGCTCATGGGTTGGCGCTTGCGGGTGTTGGAATTACAGTCGGTGCGCTGGTGGGCGTATTTCTGGCAACCAATATTGCCACCATTATAGCTGCCCTGGAGCGCACACTGGGTATGAAGCTATTCGATCCGTCAGTGTATTTTATCAGTGAATTGCCCGCCGAGTTACAGAGCTCCGATGTGGCTGTGGTGGTGGCAGCCTCAGTGTTATTGAGTCTTCTGGCCACTCTCTATCCCGCCTGGCGTGCAGCCTGTATCGCGCCTGCAGAGGTGTTGCGTTATGAGTAAAGTAGTATTGCAGTGTGAGGGATTATCGCGCGTCTATGAAGATGGCGACCGCTCCGTAACCGTTTTGCGTGGTGTTGATCTGACGCTACTTGCCGGCGAAAAAATTGCTGTGGTTGGCGGTTCCGGTTCAGGAAAATCCACGCTCTTAAATCTGCTGGGTGGCCTGGATAATCCCAGTAGCGGCCGGGTTCTGATGAGCGGCAAAGATTTGTCTAAACTCGATGAACGAGCATTATGTCAGCTGCGTAATTCGCAGTTGGGTTTTGTTTATCAGTTTCATCATTTACTGCCGGAATTTGATGCGCGGGAAAATGTCGCCATGCCCCTGCTGATTGGAGGAACGGTGCGAAAAGAAGCCTGGCTTATTGCGGAGGCAATGCTGGAGCGTGTCGGTATGGCGCACCGCCTGGCTCATAGGCCTGCCCATTTGTCTGGGGGTGAGCGACAGCGCGTGGCAATTGCTCGGGCGCTGGTTGCTCGTCCAGATTGCGTTTTGCTGGATGAGCCGACTGGAAACCTAGACCCCACCTCTGCAGGACAGGTGTTGGACTTGATCGATGAGCTCGGTCAGGAAGAGGCTTCTTTTGTCGTGGTAACCCATGACCCTGCTATTGCCGCTCACATGAATCGTACGCTGGAATTACGTGATGGCATTTTGCAGGAGCTGATGTGACCGGTACAGAGCGACTGCGTATCGCGGTGCGGTATACCTTTGCCTTTGGCCAAGGACATTTATCAGCGTTTCTGTCATCGCTGTCGATACTGGGGCTGGTGCTGGCAATCAGTCTGCTGATTATTGTGCTCTCTGTTATGAATGGTTTCGATAAGGAAATGCGCGAGCGGATACTCTCTTTGGTGCCACATATTACGATTTACTCTGACATGCCTATTGATGATTGGCACAAAGATGTCGAGTTGCTAAAGGCCCATCCTGACGTGGAAGAAGTCGTGCCTTTCGCTCAATTCGACGCACTCATTATGCGTGGCACAGACATCGAGACGGTACGCGGCATTGGTCTAGACCCCAGCCAAAATGGCGCTTTTGCGCCGCTTGTGCCCTATCTTGAGGCGCAGCAAGCGACCCATTTTCGGCAGCATGAAGACGGACTCATTTTGGGTGCCGGTGTGGCGGAGCATTTGGGCGTCAAAGTGGGAGAGCGGGTGAACTTGATTGTGCCCGGTGCGGGGCGCACAGGTGAACTCGGGCCTACTCGGTTTAAAACAGTTCAGTTAAGCGCGATATTGAATACTGGAACCGAGCTTGATCAGTCTGTTGCCCTGGTGCATTTGGCGCTCGCTTCTGATCTGGCGGGGCTGCATGGGCAAGTCAGCGGCTTCCGCATTACGACACGCGAACTGTTTAATGTGCAGACGATCGCCTGGGATTTACAGCGTACCCTGCCTCCTGGTTTCTATAGCACAAACTGGATGATGACACATGGCAACCTCTATTCGGCGATACAGCTGTCGCGTGATCTGATATCCATATTGTTGTTCTCCATAATCGCGGTGGCTGCGTTTAATGTCGTCTCCTCTCTCGTATTGGTGGTGTTGGATAAGCAGGGCAATATCGCGATTTTGCGCACGCTCGGCGCTACGGGCGCCGATATCGCTTGGGTTTTCGTATTACAGGGAGCCATGATCGGTTTGGTCGGTGTGGTGCTGGGCAGTGTTGCGGGGGCTCTGGGCAGTCAAGCCGTCCCTAGCCTTGTGAGCTGGCTGGAACAGCTACTGGGAATGCGATTCCTCAACACGGACGTATACCCGGTGTCGTTTCTACCTGTAGATCTGCTGCTGCGAGATGTTATGACCGTTGGCGGGGTTGCTCTGGGGATGTGTGTGATCGCTGCGATTTATCCGGCCAGACGCGCCGCAAAAATGTCGCCGGCACTAATACTTAGTCAGGACCGTTAAAGATTCTGGCCTTTCGCTTGCGTTTGCGCTCTTTCCAGAGACGTGCGACACGCCAGCGCCACAGTAAGCTGATCACAAAATAACCGACACATCCGCAAAATAGTCCGCAAATCAGGCAGCCCATGAGAAACGGCTTCCAGATTGCAGCGAGGCTGTTACTCAGCCAGAACACACTCAGTTCAAACTCAACATTCTGCAGCGGAACATCGATAATCAACGCGCCAATTTTGTAGGCCATGAAAAACAGAGGGGCGATGGTAATCGGGTTGGTGACGAATACCAGTCCGACCGATAAAGGTAGATTGCAACGCAACAATACCGCCAGCACTGCTGCCGCAATCGTCTGACCAGGTATTGGCATAAAGGCGACAAACAGCCCGACAAAAAATGCCATGGCAGCAGAATAACGATTGATATGCCACAGATTGCTGGCATAGATCCAGTCCCCAAGAAAACTCAGCCCTTTAATCTTTCGGATGGTCGCAAGACTGGGAACGATTTTTTGAAGAGCTTCTTTAGGCATTAAATACGTGACCGCAAGTGCGCTGTCATTAACCTTATGTATGTGATTGACTGGTTACGATACTGTGCCGTAACCGGATCGCAATGACCAGTATTATGAACCGCGAGACGGCTATTATGCGCCATCATCGCTGACTTTCAAAATCCAACGACAGAGCCGGACTGCTTTGCGTTTAGGGGGTCGCTCTATGCAATCATGGATGATTGGCATGGTGTCAGGCACTATTTTTGTCGGCTGGTGGCCGTTTTTGCCGTCTTCGGTCTGGTGTGTCTTGTTCGCGGCTATTGCCTTGGTTGCACTGTGCTGGAGGACAGTGGCTGCGCGAGTGGCGTGCGGATTGGCCTGTGGTTGTTTTCTGGGTCTGGCTCACGGCACCGTATTGCTGCAGCACCGCTTGGTCGATGCGTGTGTCGGGGTTCCGCTGGTCGTTACGGGGACCGTGTCTTCGCTGCCCACCGAAAGTCGTATGCTCAACGGTGGTTTACGACAGCGATTCGAATTTTCTGTGCGAGACATATCGCCATCGCGCTGCGTGGGCCCCTCAAAGCTCATTCTGTCCTACTATGGCGACCACAAGATTCGTCCGGCAGACGAGTGGCAGTTTGAGGTCAAGCTGCGTAAGCCATGGGGGCTCGCGAACCCTGGCTCATTCAATGTGCAGGTTTGGCTCGCCCAGCGAGGTGTTGACGGTGTCGGCAGCGTTCGAAAGTCCAGCGAGACACGTCAAGAACCTCAGATCTCGAGTCTCTTTGTAAAACACCATCGTCTTCGTCAGGCCATCAGCGAGCGTATTGCTCGTCTTGATCTGAACCCGGAGGTCATAGGTATTTTGCGGGCCATTACGGTGGCAGATAAAGCCGGCATTGATCATCAGCTGTGGTTTCTTTTTCAGCAGTTCGGAATTAATCATTTGTTGGTGATCTCGGGGCTTCATATCGGAATGATTGCGGGCGTAGGCTATTTGTTAGGCGGTATTGTGCAGCGTCTTTTTTTTACTACAGGATTTTTAAGCGGTTGCATGCCGGGCGCCCTCGCTCTACTTTTGGCTAGCCTTTACAGTGCTCTGGCGGGCTTTTCGCTCCCTACTCAGCGGGCTTTGTGCATGCTAAGTTGCTTTGTGATAGCCGCCTTGACGGCGCGCAGAAGCGGCGCATCCAGAAATCTACTAATGGCCGCAACGGTAGTACTCGTACTCAACCCATTAGCGGCAATAGGAAGCGGGTTTTGGTTGTCCTTCGGTGCCGTGGCGGCGTTGCTGTGGTTGGCCAAATGGCAGCAGGGCATGGGTTCGATACGGCGTCTGTTCCATACGCATGGGTTCATGTCGCTGGTGATGCTGCCTTTGGGCGCGTTGTTCTTTGGCGGTGGCAGTCTGGTTGCGATGCTGGCGAACTTGCTGATGATTCCGCTTATCGGCGTGGTGGTAGTGCCCCTAGCGCTTTTGGCTCTAGTCACTTTTCTGTGTGGATGGCCGCTAGAGTCAATACTCTGGCAGTTGGCAGGTTGGCCGTTAGAGCAGATCCTGCCATGGGCCAAAGGCCTGTCGAGTCTGGGCGGCACATGGTTGTACTTTCCTCTGACAGCCAACCTGCCACAGGTTCTCGCCGGCATAGTGGCGGTCAGTCTATTGATGCTTCCAGGCAAAGGTTTGCTGAAACTATTGGTGCCGATATTGGCGTTGCCTCTGTTGCTACCTCCCAGTACGCCATCAAAGCCGCCCTCCCTCGACACACGCGTGACCGTGCTGGACGTAGGGCAGGGCACAGCAGTGGTAGTGCGCTCAGGAGGCCACGTGTTGGTATACGATACCGGTGGAGGGAATCCTGATGGGATGAATATGGGTTCGATGGTTATCCTGCCTTTCCTTCAGTTGCAGGGTGTAAATGTGCTGGACACGCTGGTGATTAGTCATCCAGATCTTGATCACAGTGCTGGCGCTAAGGATGTGTTGGCTGCGCTGCCCGTTGACCGCTTGCGTTTTGGCGGCGATGGTTTTCAGTATGGTAGGGGAAGACCCTGCATTGCCGGCGAATCCTGGCGCTGGCCTGGTGGACAGGTCTTTCAGTTTCTATCTCCAGCGATAGAGACAACGCGTAGCAGTAATGACAGTTCTTGTGTATTACAGATTGAGGTGGGAGATTACCGTTTTTTACTGCCCGGCGATATTGACAACGAGCGGGAGCGGACACTGGTGCGTTATTGGGGCGAGACACTCAGCAGCGAATGGCTTCTGGCTGCCCATCACGGCAGCAAAACATCGTCCTCTCTGGCGTTCCTTAAGCACACACGACCGCAGACTGCAGTGATCAGCAGCGGCTATGCCAATCGCTTTGGGCATCCGCATCCGAGTGTGACGCAAAGATTGCAAGGCACGGATGTGTCGCTATATCACACCGCTGCAGAGGGCGCTCTGGAGTTTAAAATAGTGCCCGGGGAGGCGCTGGAGGTCAGCGCCTACCGAGAAATTTACCAGCGCTACTGGATGTGACACTAGTCCCGCTTCACGGTCCACCTGTGGTGTCGTATAATGCGCCAGTATTGAACTTGAATTAGGCGACGTTGTGCTTGAACTGTTAATGGCTGGCGGATGGTTGATGGTACTGATAGTGCTGTGCTCTATCTTAGTGCTGGCAATTTGTATTGACCGCCTCTATACCCTTAATCCGAAGAAGATCGCACCACCGCATCTGTTAGCAACAGTCTGGAAGCAACTCAAAAAAGGTGAACTGGACGGGCCTAGGCTACGCACACTGAGACAATCCTCTCCGTTGGGCCGTATTCTTGCGGCGGGATTGGCCAACGCTCATCACGGTCGAGATGTTATGAAGGAAAGCATCCAGGAGGCGGCTGCGCATGTAGTGCACGATTTGGAGCGTTATCTGAATACACTTGGCACAATCGCCGCGGTGGCACCCCTGCTGGGATTGCTCGGTACAGTGGTGGGTATGATTGACGTGTTTGCCGAAATAATGGTGCAAGGCACCGGTAATGCCAGCGCTCTTGCTGGAGGCATCTCAGAGGCCCTGATCACGACGGCTGGAGGGCTGACGGTCGCGATTCCAGCCATTGTGATGCACCGTTATTTTGTTGGCAAAATCGATGCGATCGTCGTTGAGCTAGAGCAAGAGACCATCACGTTGGTTGATGCGCTGCACAGTGAAGAAAATACGGAAGTGACGGTGTGAAGTTTAGACGACACGCGCGTGAAGAGGTCGGCATTAACCTGACACCGCTAATCGACGTGGTTTTTTTGCTGTTGATTTTTTTTATGGTCTCAACCACGTTTACACGTGAGACCCAATTGAGCATTGATTTACCTGAGGCTCAGGGCCAGCCGAAACAAGCGATGGATGAACCTATTGAGATATTGATCGATGAGTCTGGCACCTATCGCGTTAATGGCGAGGTCCTGATCGACAACCAGATGCGCACCTTGCAAGCCGCAATATACAGGTTGTCCGCTGGGGACACGACGATGCCGATGTCCATCATGGCCGATGCGCAGGCCGCGCATCAGGATGTTGTAAAGGCAATGGATGCTGCAGGCCAGATGGGCTATGTGCATTTGACGATCACCACCAGGCAGCCAGTAGCTCCGTCAGCATTGTCTGGCGGTCGCGACGGGCGCTGATCTGACCCTACTGTACTTTCACGGAGCTTTGCATGGCATACACAGTAGTTATACCGGCGCGTTACGGGTCGACCCGATTGCCAGGCAAACCTCTGCTCGAGATTCAGGGCAAGACGATGGTGCAAAGAGTCTGGGAGCAGGCGTGTCTAAGCGGGGCCGAGCGGGTCGTGATTGCAACCGATGATAGCCGTATAGTAGAGGTCGCTCAGGCATTTGGTGCTCAGGTGTGCATGACATCTGTAGAACATTCGTCCGGCACGGACCGCCTGCAGGAAGTCGTTGCGGAACTGGGTTTGGCTGACGACCATAGTGTTGTCAATGTGCAAGGTGATGAACCCCTGATTCCTCCCCAAGTTATTGATCAAGTTGCTGCTAATTTGAGCGCCCATTCTCATGCCAGCATTGCCACGTTGTGCGAGGATATTGACGACATAGAAGACCTCATTAATCCTAATGTGGTTAAAGTCATCAGCGACGCGCAAGGTATGGCCTTATATTTTAGCCGAGCACCTATTCCATGGCCAAGGGATGCGTTTATGCAAGCGCGCGACGTTATGCCCAGTGCCGGCAACTGGTATCGCCATATAGGCCTCTATGCTTATCGGGTTGAGTTTCTGCACCAGTTTGTCAGCTGGCCTGTTGCGCCCGAGGAACACTTAGAAAACCTAGAACAGTTACGTGCACTGCACAATGGGGTCGGCATTCATGTGGACAGGGCAGTGCACACTGTCCCTGCGGGCGTTGATACACACGACGATTTACTGCTGGTGCGTAATGTATTAAAAGGAAAGCGTTAAAATTGCGTATTGAACAGATACGAGACGATGAAATTTTACCGGGATAAGCTCATGCGTAAGCATAATACGCTCGCTTTGCAAGCGCGAGCGGACGCTTTTGCCTGTGTTACCAATGACGATGAACTGCTGGAGGCTCTTGCATGGGCGAGGACTGAGGGTGTTGATGTTGTTGCGCTTGGGCAAGGGAGTAATGTTGTTTTAGCCGGTAATGTTCAAGCACTGGTAGTGCAGCAGGCAGTGCGCGGTATTGAGGTGCTAGATGCCGTAAACAGTGATGTTATTTTACGCGTAGCAGCCGGCGAAAATTGGCACGAGTTAGTGCAGTGGACGTTGCAGAAAGGCTATTACGGATTGGAAAATCTTGCGTTGATTCCCGGCACAGTCGGTGCGTCACCGATTCAAAATATAGGCGCCTACGGGGTCGAATTACAGTCAGTCTTGTTGCAGGTACATGCTAGGCAGATAACGGATGATAAACCGTTGACGCTAGACAATGCAGCCTGTCAGTTTCGTTATCGAGACAGTATATTTAAGCACGAGCGCAAAGATCAGCTGGTCATTACCGCGATAGACATTCAGTTGTCTCGGCGTTCCAATGTCAATATCAGCTATCCTGCTCTGGCGACTTTTTTTGCTGAACGCCCTGATGTTGAGCCGACCCCTCAGACGGTATTTGACGCGGTTGTCAGCATCCGTAGTAGTAAACTGCCAGACCCCTCGATTGAACCCAATGTAGGCAGTTTTTTTAAGAATCCATTACTGCACTCAGAAGTGGCGGCACTGTTGCTCGCCAAACATCCCGGTCTACCGTGTTTTTCTCAAGCCGACGGTAGCGTTAAAGTCTCTGCCGCATGGATGATCGATCAATGCAGGTGGAAAGGTCATCGAGCAGATGATCTAGGCGTGCACCCACAACACGCACTTGTGCTGGTCAATTATGGTAGTGACAGCGGCGCACAATTGTTGGCACTGTCCAGCGAAATAGTCAGCTCAGTGCATGACGCATTTGGCGTGGAGCTGGAAGTTGAGCCGAGGATATATGGGCTTAATCCGTGAATAAGTTCGATCACAAGGAATTCGTCAATGCGCTCACGACACGGCCAGGTGTCTACCAGATGTACGATGATGCGGGTGGACTGTTGTATGTTGGCAAGGCTAAAAATCTAAAAAACCGTGTGGGGAGTTATTTTCGGGCCAGTGGCCTGACGGATAAAACGATGGCTCTTGTGGCTAAGATTCAGGATATTCAGGTGACCGTGACAACGACTGAAGTCGATGCGCTGTTACTGGAACATAACCTGATCAAGACGCAGCAACCGCCTTACAATGTGCTGCTGCGCGACGACAAATCTTACCCTTATATTTTCCTTTCCAGTGATGATGACTTTCCGAGAATTGCCATGCACCGTGGCGCCAAGAGACGCAAAGGACAGTACTTCGGGCCCTATCCCAGCTCCGGCGCAGTGCGCGAATCTATGCATTTTCTGCAAAAAGTATTCAAAGTGCGGCAGTGCGAAGATAGTTATTTCAAGAATCGATCACGCCCCTGTCTGCAATACCAGATAGAACGTTGCAGTGGGCCTTGCGTAGATCTTGTGACTAAGGAGGACTACGCTCAACAGGTCGAAAGTACGAGTTTATTTTTGAGTGGAAAATCTCAGGAACTGATGGTTCGACTGGCAGACGATATGGAGCAAGCTGCAGCGCAACTGTCCTACGAAAAAGCGGCAATATATCGCGATCAAATTAGTCATTTGCAGCACGTGCAAGCCAGTCAGGGCATCGAGGGAGTCAGTGGAGATCTGGATATCATTGCAGCTGCCGCGTCACACGGTCGAGCGTGTGTGCAGGTGCTGTTTGTACGAGAGGCGAGGGTGCTAGGCAGTAAAACGTATTACCCTCCGCTAAAGCTACAGGAGGGGGTAGAACAACTGCTGGCGGCATTTATCCCACAGTTTTATCTCGGCTTGGGCAGAGCGATCCCGGCAGAAATTATTGTTAATGCTGAGCCAGACAGCGTCGATATAATCGCCCAAGCACTCTCCGTGCAGGCTGAACGAAAGGTGAAGTTACGCAGTCGGGTGCGTGAATCACGCGCTCAATGGTTGATGCTGGCACAGCAAACAGCCGAAACCAATCTCACCGCGCACTTGGCCGGACGCCAGACCATGCTGGGACGCTTACAAGCCCTGCAGGATTTGTTGGGTTTGTCGCAGCTGCCGGAACGCATGGAATGTTTTGACATCAGCCATAGCTCTGGCGAGGCGACAGTCGCTTCGTGTGTTGTGTTTGATCAGCATGGCCCACGCAAGGTCGACTACCGTACATTCAATATTGAGGGCGTTACCCCTGGCGATGACTACGGCGCAATGCACCAGGCTCTTGAGCGTCGTTACAAAAGGCTTAAGACCACAGAGGCTAAAATGCCTGATGTCCTTCTGATCGACGGGGGTAAGGGCCAGGTTGCTCAGGCCATGTCGGTCCTTAATGATCTGCAAGTTTCTGGGGTTGAGGTTGTCGGTGTCGCAAAGGGGGTCACTCGCAAGGCCGGACTCGAAACGTTGATTAACGGCGAGACAGGTGAGCAGATACAGTTGCCACCAGACCATCCAGCCCTGCACCTGATACAGCATATACGCGATGAGGCGCACCGCTTCGCTATCACCGGTCACCGTGGCCGGCGCGATAAAGCCCGTCAGCGTTCAGCGTTACAGGATATTCCCGGTGTAGGTGCTAAGCGCCGCCGTGAACTGCTGCGTCACTTTGGCAGTGCGCAAGGCGTACAGAACGCAAACATTGATGAATTGAAAAAGATTTCGGGTATTAGCGCTGCCATCGCACAACAGATATACGACCATTTACACAACGTCTAGAGATTTGTTATAGACGGCTTCGCAAGTAATTGGGTGCCATCGGGCATTCGAGTGGCACGCGCAGCGTTGACGAGACGTGAGGCTGGTGGTCAGCGGGCGGGGGTGCGTATGTGTTGTTCTTTCGAATACCCTTGAGCAGCTGCTAGCACGACTGTATCCAGACCAGATAGAATGTTGCTCGGGTGCAGCGTTTGAATCAGGTGGCGGGCATGGGTTAGTATGCGGTAGGCAGCATTGGTCATGTCCGCTTAACACTCATAGTTGTTGGTTTTTATAAGGATATCGAAGCAGTTGCCCATCACAATCCCTAATGCATTAACTATTTTCAGAATTCTGCTCATCCCTGTGCTGGTGGTGGTGTTCTATCTGCCGTTCAAAAATCATT
>JAPKBI010000134.1 GCA_028823475.1 Halioglobus sp.
CGAGATTATCGAACACCAGCACTTCCTCAGACACCATCAGCAAAATGTCGGGCGTTCCCAAACGGTCCGGTGGTATTCCAGCCTTTAGGCGCGGCTCAACATAACGCACTGTATCGTAGCCGAAATACCCCACTAATCCGCCATGAAAAACAGGAAGATCACTACGTGGAGCGGTGCGATAACGCTGCTGGAAGGCCTCGGCAAAAGCCAAAGGGTCCGTTACTTCTTCTGTTTCGCTAAGGACGCCATCCACCCAGACCTCAACGCGATAGCCAAAGACCTTCAGTAGCGTTCGACACGGCAGCCCTATAATGGAGTAACGGCCCCATTTTTCACCGCCCTGCACAGACTCAAAGAAATAAGAGTAAGGCCCTTCCGCCAGTTTGCGGTAGGCACTGAGTGGCGTTTCAAGATCGGCCAGCGCTTCACGGCTGACAGGGATTCGATTGTAATCTTGCGCTGCAAGCGCAGCAAAGTCTTGCTGTTTCATGGGGTGTCCTCGGAGAATGAAGGTGCGTAATCAGGTCGTCAAGAAACCTTGGCTACCATCGCCAGCAGGTCACCTCACGCATCGACAGCAAGCCGATATTTTTCCGCGTTGCTGTTTTCACAGCGCTCTCCAAGAAAGTACGACGCCTATTGTACCTATAGGTTTGCGGTTGGCAAACGGGTTGAATGAGTCAATTCTGTGAAGAAAGTTTGATTCTAGCGGGCTTTGGTGGGCTTCGGTACGGTAAGGCACTGTGGCAGGGCACTGCCGGAAGCGCTAGTACCCTTGGGTCCTGGTCACGCAACAAGAAAATACATTCGCATCCTAGCCCCCAATGTTATGCGCAAATACCTGCAGACTAACCAGAGACCTTGCGCAACTCCGCCCGCATCTGCTCGATGACGCTTGCATAATCAGGCTGACTAAAAATCGCAGAGCCAGCCACAAACGTATCAGCTCCTGCTGCCGCAATTTCAGCGATGTTCTTCGGTGTAACGCCACCGTCAACCTCCAGGCGGACAGTCAAGCCTGAAGCATCAATCATATCGCGCGCTTCACGTAGCTTGCACAGCGTCGAAGGGATAAACGATTGTCCGCCAAAGCCTGGGTTGACTGACATCAGCAGCACCATATCAACCTTGTCCAACACATAGCGCAGAACATCCAGACCCAGATGCGGGTTGAAGACCAGCCCTGACTTGCAGCCTGCATCACGAATAAGCTGCAGTGAACGATCAACGTGCGTCGATGCATCCGGGTGAAAGGTGATATAGCTGGCGCCCGCCTCGGCAAAATCCCGAATCAACTGATCAACAGGGCTCACCATCAAGTGCACATCGATATCGGCGGTGATGCCATACTTGCGCAGGGCAGTACAAACCATCGGTCCGATCGTGAGATTCGGCACGTAGTGATTATCCATGACATCGAAATGTACAATATCAGCTCCTGCATCGAGCACTGCGTCGACCTCTTCTCCTAGACGGGCGAAATCAGCAGAGAGAATAGAAGGGGCTATCTTATAATCGGCCATTTTGGTCTCCAGTCAATATTCAGGTGCCCATTCTAACGACTAAATGATAACGATACACAGGGATATCAGCGGCGTTATACCAGACAGATACAACACTCGGCCTAGATAAGCCCTTTCACAATGTTATTAAGTTCCTGCAAACGATCAGGAGTACCCACATCCTGCCACTGTCCCATATACCCCTCGCCACCCAAATGCCCCCTCCTTATTGCCGCATCCAGTAAGGGTCGAAGAGGCATTTTCTCCTCTGATATTGCGGCAAAAAACGCCGTCGTGTAAATACCGAGCCCAGCATAGGTCCAACCATACGCGCCCGGTTCTAGCCACCTGACCCAGCCCTCATCGTCTAGCTGGAAATCACCAAAGGTATGTTGCGGGGGGTTTTCTACCATAACCAGGTGAGCCACCTCATCGGCCCGCAGGCAATACACCGCAAGCTTTTCAAACGGATAGTCGATCCATACATCACCATTTACGACCAAGAAAGGCTGATCTCCCAGCAGTGGCAGCGCGTTGGCAATACCGCCTGCTGTTTCCAATGGTGACCCCTCTTGCGAGTAGACAATAGTGACGCCCCACCGACTGCCATCGTCGCAGTACGCCATTATTTGCTCGCCAAGATGAGCAACATTGATCACGATCTCACTGAAACCCGCCGCCGCCAACCGCCGGATATGGTGCTCGATCAGGGGGGTATCAGCCACGCGCAACAGTGGCTTGGGGGTGTGCTCCGTCAACGGCCGCATACGTTCGCCAACACCTGCTGCCAATATCATAGCCCTCACCGTATTTTACTCCAGTCCTGCGTCATAATCAGAGGTGCAAGGCGCTGCGAGAAAAAAGCGCTGAAATCCGCGAAAACGGGCTCTTTATCAGCATACTGATCCACTATTTGGAGCACATATTGAATTACCAGCGGCAGGTCATCAAGATAGGCGGGCTTTCCATCACGAAGGTAAAGACGAGAAAAGGTGCCTAATACTTTTATATGTCGCTGCAGCCCCATCCAATCGAACCAGCGCAGGAATAGCGCTTCGTCCGTATCCGCTAATAGTCCCTGTGAACACAAACGATCACGATAGCTGCCCACCCAGGCCTGAACTCGCTCCACCGGCCATTGGACATAACAATCGCGCAACAGCGATACGAGATCATAGGTAACTGGTCCCACGACTGCATCCTGAAAATCGATCACCGCCAAACCCTCAGCACCAACCAGCATCAGATTACGACTGTGAAAATCTCGGTGGACCAGCACGGGTGGTTGCTCTAACGCACTGCTGATCAACCGATCAAAAATCCTGTCCAATAGCGCCTGCTCCGACAGAGTTGGGTTATATCCCAGCAGTCCCTGTACAAACCATTGCTGGAAACGACCCAGTTCTTCGCTTAGCAAAGAGCGGTCGTATGGATCAAGGCCTGTATCGCTAGTCTTTACTGCGGCCATTTTAGCCAATACGTCGAAAGCTAGATTGTAATAGTTGTCTACCGAAACGGTGTTCAATGCAGACCATAACAGCTGATCACCAAGGTCTTCCAATAACAGAAATCCACGGTCCAAGTCTGCGCCTAAAACAGCGGGAACTTTTACTCCGGCCAGATCCAACAAAGCGTCCACACGCAAAAATGCTTCGTTCTTCTCGGTAGAAGGAGGAGACTCCGCCAGCACATAGGTCTGTGAAGCAACTTCAAAACGAAAATAGCGCCGATTACTGGCATCCCCGGCCACCACGGCCAGATGCGGCACTAGGTCGCCATCAGACAGTCCCAAAACAGACATGGCCCACGGTAAAAGTGCTTTAGGTACACGGCGCGATGACACAATTCTCTCCTGCTTAAAAATTTGACGGACAACGCGAAGGGGATGCTTTAGACTCGGCACTTACCCCTAATATACTCTGACCTTGATGACGCCTGTCTGCGCTAACCTCTATCGTTCTCTCGCTTTTGCAACTATGTGGTTGGCAGTTATGGCGCTAGCCCTTGGCCCATCACATGTAGCCCTGGCACAGGATAACAACATGGGGGACTGTGCCGCCAATGAAAATGCAAACGCCGAGCGCTGTTCTTTGGCCGCAGACCTCACCCCCGAGACTCCGCCTTTTAAGCTGGACTGGGTTCCATTGAAAGCGGTGCCAGAACCTTTGCGTGATCGCCAGTGTTTAAATTGTAAGGGGGCTTACATAGACCCTCTGGCACAGGAAAACACCAGTGCGCCATTAGAAAAAGAAAATATTCGCGCCGTAGCCAATAGCACGCAGATGCAAGGCAATGAGATCATCATGACGGGCGAAGCGAATGCGATGCAAGGCTACCGTCGTATGCGCAGTGATGAAGTGTTAATTGATCGAACGGATGATTCCTCTATTCTTACAGGCAATATCACCCTGCGCGAGCCCAATCTATTGTTGCAGGGTGACAATGCCGAGATTTATTCTAGAACAGGTGAAGCTGTTGTGCACAACAGCCAGTTCGTGTTCCATCGTGAGCATATGCGAGGCTCCGCAGATACCCTCGAGCGCGATTTCGATGGCTTAATCCACGTCCATAACGGCACTCTGACATATTGCCCGCCAGGCGAAAATGACTGGGTCGTGCTTGCAAAAGACATGGAGTTTAACCTCGAGGAGGGTTTGGCCACGCTCCACCACGCCAAAGTCGAGGTGGAGGGGGTGCCGGTTTTTTACAGCCCATGGCTGCGCATACCCCTAGATGATCGACGCCGCACAGGCGTTTTGTGGCCGAATTTTGGCAATGACAGCAGCGGTGGGCTAGATATCAGTGCACCCATCTATATTAACCTAGCTCCCAACTACGATGCACTGTACGCACCCCGCTATATTGAAGAGCGAGGCTTGAATAACGCCTTGCAGCTGCGCTATTTGGATCCACTTTTTGGGCAATGGCTGGTCGGCGGTGCCTATATGGCTGACGATAAAAAATACAGTGACCAGACATCGGAGCAAGGTAGCAGTGACCGCTGGCTCGGCGTGGTAAAGCAAAACGGTCTGTTTCAGCAACGCTGGCAGTCGCGGGTGGATTACAGCAAAGCCAGCGATGTCGATTATATGAAAGACCTAGAAACGAGCAGCATCGACGCCCAACGCAAAACCAGCCTGCTACAGATGGCCTCTCTGGATTATCTGGGCGACAGCTGGTTGACGGGACTGCGGACCCAGCAGTTCCAGTCACTGGCAGATGACATCAATAAGGGCTATGAAACGATACCGCAGCTCACCAGCGTTTACCGCGGCCGCGGCACGCCTTTTACAGTGGAACCGATACTCCTCGCACAATACTCGAACTTCGACGCCCAGCGAG
This sequence comes from Halioglobus sp., assembly GCA_028823475.1. Classification (GTDB taxonomy): domain Bacteria; phylum Pseudomonadota; class Gammaproteobacteria; order Pseudomonadales; family Halieaceae; genus Marimicrobium. The sequence continues at coordinate 4,845 of JAPKBI010000134.1, forward strand.
ATGTTGTGACAGGTCAGCGCATCTATGGTGAGGCAGGACTTAGCTATCCCATGTTGTGGTCCTTTGGACACATCAAGCCAACACTAAAATACCGGCAAGTGAACTACGAGTTGAGCGACGCGACGTTATTTAAAGACAACAGCCCATCGGCCGGCGCACCGTTGGCCAACCTAGATGCCGGCTTGATTTTCGACCGCCAGACCCGTTTTGCGGGTAGGAGTCTTTTGCAGACACTAGAACCCCGTATTTACTACCTCTACAGCGAGTACGAGGACCAGACAGACCAGCCAATTTTCGACACGGCTGAGTTGACCTTTACCTATTACCAACTATTTCGAGAAACACGCTTTGCCGGACATGACCGGTTGGATGATGCCAACCAGATCTCCTTAGGTTTAACCAGCCGGTTGATTGACGATGAGTCCGGTCGCAATTTACTCACAGCCAGCGTCGGTCAGATCTATTATTTCGACGACCGAGAGGTGCGACGAGGTTTAAAGGCGCCCCCACGGGAGGAATCGACTTCAGAAATTGCCGGGGAATTGTTGGCCAGGCCTACGAACCAGCTAGGCCTGCGCACAAGCCTTGTCTGGGACCCCGAGGAAGATAATTTGAACTCAGGGTTCTTTGAAGGGAGCTACCAGCCGGATAACGGCAGTATTTTCAATATCGGCTATTCTTACCGCCGTCTTGCGCCCGCATTCACCAATCGGCAGCTGACCAATGAGGTTAGCGTCTCTAGTTACCTGCCTCTGGATAACAACTGGAGCGTATTCGCATCCATGAGCTACTCTTTGGAAGATGATATCAGCGTGGAAGATATGTTCGGTGTCGAATATGATAGCTGCTGCTGGACGGCGCGCTTGCTGCAATTACGCTACTACAACAATGACTCGGGAGCTATACCTGACTTTAGTAATCCCAACTTGGAACGGGAAAGTACGATCCAGTTTCAAGTTTTACTAAAGGGCATGGGTGGTTTCGGAAATAGGATAACTAACATTATGCAAACCATGATTAGAGGTTTTGACGAACGTGAATACTAAGACACTACTGTTATCTGTAGGCATAACCTATGCTGTCCTCACTGGGGCCATGGTGCAGGCTGCCACTGAAGTCATAGATCAAGTGGTAGC
>JAPKBI010000135.1 GCA_028823475.1 Halioglobus sp.
ATCTCATTATTACGGAATTCAAATGCTGTGATCTGTTCTGTTTCGAAATCAATTACCGAAAATCCTGGCCAGTGTTGGCCTTTTAAAGTGCCCGCGTTAATAAGCGTTAGCTCTTCAAAGTGAATTAAAGTGCGAAAATGCATATGGCCATTGATGACATACTTGTAGGCGCCTGCGAGAATTATGTCATCTAATAGATGACTCCTTTCGATCGGCATGCTCTCTGTTCCAGGCCAAACCTTCCGCAGATCATCATCTGCGACTCCATGGCACAGCAGAAGCTTTCCTTTGATGGTGTCTAGTGTCACCTGGCGCGGAAGTGATACCAAGTACGACAGTGAGTCTTCCGATAGATCAGTGGAAAAATGTGCGTGCTCGATATGTCGAGCCTTGTCTTCGAGTATCCATCGGTCATGGTTACCCCGCACCGTATATATTGCAGCGCTATCGAGCAGCCTGATGCTCTCGTTCGGACAACCCAGGCCATCAACGATGTCGCCGGTACACACTGTCGCGTCTACATTCAAGGAGTGTAGGTACTCGAGCGCCGACGACAACCTATGATGCTCCGCATGAACATCTCCAATGACGCCAAGTTTTCTAATTTTTTCTGCAGCGCTCATATTTACCTCGCTTAGACAACAGGGTCAGCTGTTTGTGATCCATCAAATTAACGGTTGCTTGGAGTGCAGATGGCACTGTCTCAACATCTAACAGCGCTGCGTTAGTAACGACCCGAACCGTGTAATACCGTACGCAGAAAATTGGCACGTGGATTAGTTCCCAGCACGCTGCGCGTCTTGTCTGTGGAAAGCTCTCCAGCATATACAACAGATAAGACATTAGACGGTGGGCTCTACAGTATCGAGTCTAAACTAGTGTCGTTTGTCTCGAATCATGCGTTCAACCTATCCGCGGCAGAGTAATTTGTAACCGGCTTTACGCACGGCTGGCCTAGTCAATGTAGGCAATGACCTCGCTTAGCCCCGAAATAGTATTGATGGCAGCAGGAAAGTCTTTGCCTGAGTTCATCTCGCCCGGAAACGCTAGGGTCGTAACTCCAGCATCACACGCAGATTTGACACCACTGGGACTGTCTTCAATAGCAATCACATCGTTCACAGTGATGCCCAGCGACGCCATCACTTTTTCGTAGATCTCAGGGTTAGGTTTTGGCTTCTCCACAAAAGTTGAATTTGTGGTTTTCACTAATGATTGAACCAATAAGTCGTTGTGCAAAGAGTCAGTAATTGCGTCGATGTTCTCTTGGCTGGTGGTGGTAGCCCATGCGAGCTTCACGTCTCGTTTCAGGCAAAACTGTATCAACTCATCGGCCCCCTCTCTGAGCTTGAGACCTCGTTCACGAATGAGCGCATTGAAAACACGGGTCTTATCGAGATGCACATTAACTATCTGCTCATCGGTTAATCGACTCCCATCCTCCGTATGAATCATTTTGAGGCGCAGAGGCCCGCCGCTTATTGCCAGCGATGCGATGTAATCCTCCCGCTCCCAATGGTAGTCGATATCATTGAGTACCAGTGCAGTATTGTATGCTTGATACTGGTACTCGGAGGTTTCAACCAAGGTTCCAATGCCGCCAAAAATTATGTGTGTGAACTTCATAAGTCATTTCCAAACAGATTAATCGTTTAAGTAGGGTGAGGGTTACAATGCTGCGGCCACCGTCGAAGGACTCTCTAAGCCGACATCGCTGCATAGAGGGTCTATACCCCTTCCGTCTCTAGGGAAAGTGGCGCACATACTCTTATATAGTGGAATAGCCGCACATAAATCCGCCGCGCTAAGATCATTCAGATAACCGCAGCTCCCTATGCCGCCTCTCGGAAGAGGAGCAACGAGATTGCCGCCACGTTTCTCTATGATTTTTGCATGGGACGCCTCCATGGTATTTTGGTTCTCCAAAATGTCATGCCAAAGGCTTAGACCGAAGTCGCTCATCAGTTTTAGAATTCGGAATAATTCTTCTCGGGTTATCCAGCCCGCTTGATGGCTCAGATAGGCGCCTAGCCCCATGCCGATTGCAACCGCGTGGCCATGTAGGAGCCCTGCTTCTATCTCGAAACCCGGAGACCATGTGTGCCCATACGCATGAGGCCTGCACTGATGAGTCTCGTACAAATTATCATATTCGGCTTCGATATAAGACTTAAGGGCTCCGCCAAGAATCGCTTGCGACTGCGCCTGAATGTCATCATTGTTATCACAGTCCCGAGTTCCAAAGCGCGTAGAAATTAACGCTGCATTCGCCGACTCTAATTGTTCAAATAACGTTAGGTTTTTAACAACAGCCATTTTAATTATCTCAGCGATGCCATGACGCAACCAGCCTTCGCTCAACGATTTAAAGAAAAATCTATCCGTAATTGAAACGACAGGTGGGTGATAAGCACCTAACAAATTTTTGTAGCCAAACCCATCACAACACGTGCGCGGTGATGGACCTGCATCGATACCAGTGACGATCGAGGTCGACAACATCACATACGGTGTATTTCGCCCGTACAATGCTGAGGCTAAACCTCCCGTGTCAGATAAAACGCCGCCGCCTATAATCAAAATAGGTTCATTACGCGAAACGCCACAGCGTTTAAAATCACCCAGCATACTTTCTACGGTGTCGATGCCCTTATCAATCTCCATGGCCCTGTACACTAATTTTTCGAGATTGATATTATGATGTTCAAAATACGTGCTGATTTCTTGGCCATAAATTGTCTCGACATTTTCGTCGATCAAACAGACGCAGCGGCCCAAAGGTTTGTAGATATCTCGCAATACATTATTGCCACAATTTAGAGAATCGTCGACGGTTCGGATCGTTGCGAACGTACTAAAGCTCATTACGGCTTCGCTCGTCAGATTATCGGAGGTACTGACCACTGAGCCATCAGATTCTCTGTATCCTGATGTTGGGTATATTGCGTGTGGGTTATCGCTGACCAGTCTTTCACGAAGACCTGAATAGTACGAAACAGTCGCAGCATCATTAATAGTCGATGTCAGGTAGGTGATTAACTTGATGTCCTTGATACCATCGTCTTCAAGCACGCAATCGGCCAATACTCTCCACTGCCCAATATCCAGAGCACGCTCGCCCTCAGCATTACGAGCACTATCGGTGCGCTGGCTCTCTCCGTTTAAGGATTCAATGAGTTGCGCAAAAAGAGTCAAAAAATGTCCAAGTGCTAAATTTAAGGCGCCACGCAACAGCCGGCTTGGCGCAATCCCCTCCACGGCGCCTAAGCTTACAAACTGTTGACCAAAGTCCTTAGAAAAGACAGGTTGCTCAATCAACTCCGATAGAATGACTTTAAACGACTCGTGTTGGACAAGCCTATCAAGTGCGGGTTGTAGAGTGTCTTTGCCGCTATATTGTATCGAATAGCTTTGTGAGAAAGAGTGTAGTCGAGAGAGTAGATCGCTCATTAAATGCTTCCAGTAGATTAAGTAGGTACGTAATAGTTAAGAAAGATAGGGCACTAAGTTGCGACACATTTTAGCCACTGTCGATTGCCAGCTGCACACTTTCTGCGAAATAGTTTTCCAGTGATATCCCGTGAGCCTCGCACATTTTCACAATGACGCTTCCGGGAGAAAAAGAACAATACAAACCGGCTTCCAAAAACCATGGGACTCCGTTTGGATCAACTCTGAAATCAAATAGGCCATAGTGACGGCACCCAAGCGCTGTATAACATTTCAAGGCCGCACTTTGTACGATCTGGGTGACGGGATCTTTTTGATCAACAATCCAGGTCAGGTCAAGAGCGGATGCCGGCAATTCCAATAGCTCGTCTCGATCACGCACTAGTTTGTCGCCGTGCAAGCGGATCGGACGCTTATTCGCGTCAACCGCATATTCCTCGAGGGGGAGGCACACAAGCCCCTCATCTCTTTGAACGATCCCACAGCGCACCTCTCGTCCTAACTCTATGTATTTTTCGATCAGCACCTGATCATGATAAAAGTGCGCATCAGCAATCGCATTGCCAAGTTGGGCGGGGTCTGTCACTAAGCTCACCCCATGAGAGTTGTCAGAACCTACCGGTTTGACGACCACAGGATACGAGGGCAGTGCTATAGACCCTGAGGTACATGCTGTCTTTGTAAGAAGCTGCGCCTCTGGCACATTGACACCGCATGCTGACACTATATTGCGCGCAAGGGCTTTATTTGCTGATAAATCCATCTGAAGTGGACTGTTGCCGATGAACGGTATCTCTAAAATTCTGAATATGGCACGGCACTCTGTCATCCCTCGTAAACAAAATAGTTGTGGCAGGCCGCAGTCGACTCCCATAGACGCAATGATCGCTAACGCCTCTACCGTCGGATATTTCTCTGTGGTCTGCCTGTCATGTAAAGACAGAGATTTAGGAAAGCACCAAGCTCCGTCAGGAGAGATATGAGCATAGGAAAATCGATACAATGCGTTTCCAGCTAGTGCATTAGCGCAACCTAATGCATACATTTCTGACAGCTCACAATGAAATGTGTCCGTTGGAGAACCTACCAGCTGTAGTATGTGCCATGGGTGCATTTCTAGTCACCACCCTCTTGCACCAACTTACCAATATTAAAGTCAATCCGGAGCCAGCCACGTTGTTCTTGAAAATCCTTCACTAGCAGTGAAGGGATATGCCAGTGATGAAGCATCAAAAAAGGCAGCGGATCACGCCAATAGAATACGGAGTCTTTACCCGTCAAGATTGTCTTGATAACTGCTAACGCATCTCGAGGTGAGCGAAGCTGTTTGGCAAATCTCCACAGTTCATGAAAAAGCCAATACGTCGACCGGCAGTTTTCTAACGGCTTGAGCGGATAAAAATCAGCCGTGCTACTCAGGCTCGCCATGGAGAGTTGGGGCTGATTACTAAACAGGGTTATGGCCGAGTGCGCGCGCGGATTGCACTCTATAGCATAAAATTCCCCATCATCACTCGCGCGTATAAAATCAAACGAAGCTTGACCGGTAAATTCCATCGCGCAAACGAAGTGAGTGACCCACTGCTCAATGTCTAACTCCTCTACATGCGAATAGTTAATCTGGAACGCCGACGACTCGCAACAGCAGTACACTGTCAAAACGCCGTTAATAACCGTGCCATGCGTGCAGTATTCATCCCCTTCTATAAACTCCTGTAAAATCCAAGGATTGTCAGTCGATATAGGTAATGATTTGGCAAAAGAGGCAGTTTCTTCCGGGGTATCAAGAGGCAATCTGGTGAGGTCTAGCCGGCGTATTGCGTCATACGCAATGCTCTTCAAAATAAACGGCCGTGACTGGCCAGTAAAGTCGAAATCCATCACCTGCTGGGGGTCGGTGATGAGTAGCGTTTTGGGTACGCGAAGTCCTAGTTGTTCTGCTTTCTTGGCAAATTTATATTTGTCATCGAGATCGACAATTTTTTCCGGGTCGACATGCACGACGCGACAGAATGGCTCAAGCAATGGGATAGCGTATGAATCATAAAAACTAGACAGAGGGCTGCACACCGGAACGTATTCATCGACGTTTTCATCCTGAATAATCCTCAATAGCGCTTGAGCGTAATCAGGGTCTTGCGGACCGGGTATGGTATAGAATTTGCTGACCGCACCTGAAAAGCGATGCCCGGTCGATGCATACCTCGGGGTTTCAGCCAGAATAACACGATGTCCAGCCGCGTGAAACGCACGCGCAAGCGTAAGCGCCTTTGTCATTTTGCCTCCACTGATCAGGATCGTCTTATTGAGTCCAACCTCTTTGTCGCCTTTATGTACTGTGACTAACACCTCAATTAAACGCGCCATCAACGACGCCAGAACCACCGCGAGCGTCACCGGCAAGAGTAACGTCAGCCCGGACACTACGAGCAGGTTCTTCAACGTTATATTCATAGACAATATCTAGCTATCGGGGCAGTCAAAGAATGCGGATTAACGTAATGCCATCGCGGATAGGCAGCACGACCTG
>JAPKBI010000136.1 GCA_028823475.1 Halioglobus sp.
AGCGCGCGACTTTTACTGGACAGTGCCTTGTCTTCGAATTCTTTAAGCTCCGGGGTTATGAAACGCTCGGCATTTTTCAGCGTCTGGCGACGAATATATTCCGCTGGTGCCTGGTCAGATTGCGCGCGGCTGATTTCAATATAATAGCCATGGACGCGGTTATAGCCTACTTTTAACGTGCTGATGCCAGTGATCTGCCTCTCACGCTGCTCGATATCCAATAAAAACTGTCCGGCATTGGTGCTGATCTGGCGCAGCTTATCGAGCTCTTGATCATACCCGTCGGCGATAACGCCGCCATCGCGGATCACAACGGGTGGATTTTCGATAATGGCACTGCTTAACAAGCCACACATTTGTGGGTAGTCACCGGTTTGCGTACTGAGTGAGCAAAGAAGGTCGGCAGTAAGACTGGAAATCTCCGCGCGCACCTTGGGTAATGCTTGCAGTGAGCTCAGCATTCGCGTCAAGTCTCTAGGGCGCGCTGAACGCAGGGCGACACGTGTGAGAATGCGCTCCATGTCACCCACGGGCTTTAGGGCATTGCGCGCAGGCTCATAGGCATCGTTTTCGCACAGGGCATGAATTGCGCCATGGCGTTGCCGCAGTATTTCAATATCGGTCAGTGGCCGGTGCAGCCAGCGTCTCAGAAGCCGGCTTCCCATGGCCGTTACGCAACTATCCATTACCGACAGCAGTGTGTTGCTGTGCCCTCCGGTCATATTGAGGTCAATTTCAAGATTGCGCCGTGTGGCGACGTCCAGAATGACACTTTCTGCAAGGTTTTCCTGCTGTATGGAGCGAATATGCGGCAGGTTACTGCGCTGAGTATCCTTCACATACTGGAGTAAGCAGCCAGCGGCACCAATGGCGAGTTCGAGGTCGTCGCAGCCGAAGCCCTGCAAGTCATGGGTCTGGAATTGGGTATTAAGGGCGCGCTGGGCACTTTGTGAATCGAACTCCCACGCCGGCTGGCTGCGAGCGCCTCGGCGTGCGGTAATTGCAGGGTGATAGATGGACTCGTGGTACAGCGTCTCGGCAGGATCTAGCCGTTGCAATTCTCCGGTCAGGGCTTCCTCCCCGCTGATTTCCAACACCCGAAATCTCCCGGTGCTTAGGTCGAGGTAGGCAATGCCATAACGCTCGTGATGCTGGGAAATCGCCAGTAACAGATTGTCGACTTTATCGTCCAGTAGCGCTTCGTCAGACAAAGTACCCGGAGTGACTACCCGCACCACCTGGCGATCTACAGGCCCCTTACTGGTCGCCGGATCGCCGATTTGCTCAACGATGGCGACCGAGATGCCAGCCTTTACTAGCCGTGCAAGATAGTTCTCTGCAGCGTGATACGGAACGCCACACATCGGGATGGGCTCGCCGGCAGACGTTCCGCGTGCTGTGAGCGTGATATCGAGTAACTCCGCTGCCCGTTTTGCATCGTCAAAAAAGAGTTCGTAAAAATCGCCCATACGATAGAACAGCAGGTCCCGAGGGTGATTTGCCTTGATGCGTAGAAACTGCCGCATCATGGGTGTATGTGTAACGTCTTGATTCAAAGGGCAATTATCTTTAGTTGTTAAAGAGCGTGAGTTCTCTGCGAGCCGCTATGATAAGGCAAACGTCGCTTAAGAACACGACTTCAAACACTTTTTGTGACGTTACGCTGATGGCTGCGATGAATGCGCCGCAGGAAAAAATCGACGTCAGCGAATTCATCGATTCGTTGTGCGCTGTTGGCATAATTCGCCCCTTTGGTGACCTTGACTGTTAATAGGCACCGCGGCAGTTGATTACAGTAAAGTGAAGTAGAAAGCTATTCTTTGGTCCACTAATGACTTTCGACACACACTGAATATCTTTTATACTTCAGGCTCATATGCGACTGTAATAGCATCAGCGTCCCCTAGGGGGCTCAAAAACGCATAAAACAGAGGTTATAGATTGATATGATTGAGGAAAATGAAAAAAATACTCCAGAAGCGGGGCAACAGAAAAGCATGTCCGAGACGATCAAGGGAAAAGACTGGGAGAAGCTTTTATTCGTGTTACTTCTGTCGGTAGTCCTATACCTTGAGGTTGTTTATGTCTCATTTCTACTAGTGTTGGTCAGCGTTATCCGTTACCTAGTCAAAGGCAGCATGGACCCGCGAATTTCCAATTTCTCTGACGCTTTGATTACTGTTGTTAACGGCACACTCCGTTATATCCTATTTCGTACCGACGACAAGCCATGGCCTTTAAGGCCTTGGCCTGCCACAGAAATGGCCGCAGGTAACGACTCTGCAGGGACCGCAGAGAAAGTGGCTGAGAAGTTGCCAGAAGATGCGGGCGAAAGGCCAAGTGAAGACTAGTGGTCTTAGCGCTCTCATTTCCTCGGACTCCAGACTCACTCGTCGTCGCATAAGGCCTCAAGGTCCCTATTGTTGGAGAGGGGTATTATTTACTGTGCTATTCCTCCACATTTTTTCTCTGTGATCGGTGGATGATGTTTCATCCTATATACTGCCTAAATAATAGTGAAAGGGAATCTTAGCATGGCGTTGAAAGTAATCGTGTGGGGAACAGGCAATGTTGGACGACCGGCGATTCGTGCGGTAATGTCACACCGTGATCTCGACCTCGTTGGAGTGATTGTTGCAAGTAAAGATAAAGTAGGACTTGATGCGGGGCAGATCGCAGGCGTCGGCGCAACCGGCGTGATTGCCACAGACAACTGGCGTAGCATCATAGATGCAGGTGCGGATGCTGTCGTTTACACCGCCACCGCGGACACACGCCCTGCCGAGGCTATGAGTGATCTGCTGGCGTGTCTTGAGGCCGGCATCAATGTAGTGTCTACCGCGTTTTATTCTTATCTGGACCCCGCCTCGACGCCGGAGGAGGCGCTGAAACCTATCACCGATGTGTGCACCCGAAGTGGCGCTTCCTTGTTTGTGTCCGGGATTGATCCGGGCTGGGTTATGGATATGCTGCCGGTTGTATTAAGTGGTGCTGTGTCGGGTATTCGCGAGATCCGCACCCGGGAAGTTTTCAACTACGCGCTTTACGATCAGCCACACGTCGTGCGAGAAGTGATCGGTTTTGGTGGCCCGATGGATGCGCTGCCGATGATGCTGCACGATTTCGCGATTGAAATGGTGTGGGGTCCGATGGTGCGCCTAGTGGGTGAGGCGCTAGACAAGCCGGTAGAAAAACTGGAAGTGAAGGTCGAGCGTTTGCCCCTGCAGCGTACGATCGAGGTACCTGGTATGGGGACTTTTGAAGCGGGCACTCAGGGCGCGTTTCGATTTGAAGTGTTAGGGTATCACGGCGGTAAACCACTTTATGCCCTTGAGCACGTCACCCGTATCGACGATGAATGTGCCCCCGACTGGCCGTACCCTGCTGAGGGGAGAGGTTGCCATCAGGTGATTATCAGTGGCGACCCCGACTTGCATGTCAGTGTACATGGCGAGGATCACTACGAGCCTGGCTTGGCTGGCGGTGGCAACGCGTCCGCGGCCAACTGGGTGGTCAATGCTCTGCCCGGCGTATGCGCTGCGAGACCCGGCGTGGTTACAATGATGGATCTCCCTCGAATCACAGGCGCAGGACAACTGAATAATGGATAATACAACGATGAAAGAAGATACGGCAAAAACACCGCCGCCACCTCCTGCTCAGTCACGCGGTATGCGTCTGGCGAGGCTGGCGTCAACTCACGGCCTCGTATTTGTGGTCGCTCTCTCGTTGTTCGCTGCCGCCGATAGCTGGAGTACAATCACTGGGCTGGGTATTGCGACAGTGCTTTGTGTTGTGACCGGTGCGCTAGCCGGCATTACGATGACAACGCTGGTTCATGAGTGGTTTCACTATCTGGGCGCTCGCTATTCTGGCGCAGCCTACGATATTCCTCATAAGCAGGGACTGTTTCTCTACAATTGGGATTTCACTCACAATAGCGTGCGCCAATTTCTAATTATGAGTGTTGCTGGTAGCGTCGGTGGCATCCTTGCTTTGAGTATACTGTGGACTTCGGTGCCCGCTGATAGCTGGGGTCGTGCCGCACTGCAGGGCGGCGCAATCGCCAGTGTGGTATTCGCCGCATTTATTGAGTGGCCAGTGATACGGCGTGTCCGTGTCAGTCGCGATCCACTGGCGCAAATGTCTAAAATTGATCAGCGAGTTTTGTCACGCAGTTTTGTTGTCTCGAGCATCGCTGGTGTCTTGATGACGACGTTTTTAGTGGTCTGAGCTCGGCGTAAAAATGTTACGCTGGTGTCCGTTGGCATGACGTTTGCAATGTTAAGTGAGTGGGAGAATAGCGTGAAAAATAATGTAATTTTAAGGGGCGCAGCCCTGCTGGCAATCACAGCGTGCTTCGTGGTTGCGGGGCAGTTGGCCGTCGCAGGTGAAGATCCTGCACCGCGTATCCTCGTTACGGGAGCCGGTAGCGTCGATATCGCGCCGGATATGGCCGTTCTTCGCTTGAGTGTCATGCGAGAAGCCTTGACGGCGCGTGAAGCGCTAACCGCTAGCTCTACCGCCATGGCCAAGGTGCTAGATGCCATGACCACTTTGGGTATTGCCAAGCGGGACCTGCAGACGTCCAGTTTTAACATTCAGCCCCGCTATACGAGTCCGCCTAGGAAGAGCTCAGGCGCTGCTGAGGCCCCTAAGTTGGTGGGCTACACCGTGCGCAATGCGTTGACCGTTCGAGTCAGAGACATTAGCCGAGTGGGCGAGGTGCTGGATACGTCAGTGACACTTGGCGTAAATGACGGTGGCGGCATCCAATTTACCAACGACGATCCTTCGGCGGCGATAACGCAGGCGCGAGCCGAGGCTATGAAAGAGGCATTATCCAAGGCCGAGACCCTGGCAAAGGCGGCCGGTGTCCGCATCGGCAAGGTTCTGGAGATTTCTGAGCAGCAGTACAATTCACGGCCAATGCCCATGGCTAGGATGGCGATGGATTACAAAGCAGAGTCAGTGCCCATTGCTGCAGGAGAAAACAGCTACAAGGTGACCGTCAATGTGACGCTGGCCATTAAGCAGCAGTAGGTAACGTCGCAGCATCGTGCGTGCAAATTAAATACCAAGGCTAACACTATGCGTATAGGAATTTTTGCCGGGGCAACCGCAGAGACGAGTTTTGGACTCACTGGCCTTGTGGCTTTCGCCCGTGATGTGGAAGCGCGAGGCTTTGATACGCTGTGGTTGCCAAACATTTTTGGCATGGATGGTATCGGGGCCTGTGCCATTGCCGGCTGGGAAACGCAACGCATTGAGCTGGGTACCGCAGTAACGCCAACTTATCCACGACATCCTGCGGCGCTGGCACAACAGGTCATGACGACGCAGTTGGCCTGTGGTGGTCGCTTTGCCTTGGGTATTGGCTTGTCCCACCAGGTAGTGATCGAGGGCATGTACGGCTTATCCTATGACAAGCCGGCGCGACATATGTCGGAGTATCTGCAGATTCTTACGCCGCTGTTACACGGCAAAGGCGTGCAATTTGAAGGGGAGCAATTGACGGCTAAACTGGCTCTGGATGCCCCCGATACAGACGCTGTTCCGCTGTTGGTGGCAGCGCTTGGCCCTTCGATGCTCAAGCTGGCCGGCACCTGGGCCGATGGCACAAGCACCTGGATGACAGGCCCCAAGACGATTGAGGATCATATCGTCCCTATCATCAGTGCTGCGGCTACCGAGGCGGGCAAACCTGCACCGCGTATTGTCTGTGGTTTGCCCATCTGCCTTACTGACGATGTCGAAGGGGCCAGGGCGCACATTGGCAAGTCGCTGGAGATTTACGGCATGTTGCCGTCATATCGCGCCATGCTTGATCGCGAGGGTGTATCCGGGCCTGCAGAACTGTCGATAGTGGGTAACGAGACCACACTGCGAGCGGAGATCGCTCGCTTGCGCGATGTTGGGGTGACCGATTTCAACGCGGCGGTGATTACGGCGGGTGATAGCAAGATGGCGACGACACT
>JAPKBI010000137.1 GCA_028823475.1 Halioglobus sp.
CCAAAGGTGCCGCTTCCGGTGCGCTAGTGGGTGGTTTGATCGGCGCAATCACCGGGGGTAGTAGCGGTGCAGTCACGGGCGCCGGCGTTGGCGCTGTTGGCGGCGGCGCCAAGGGTGCGAATCAGGGCCAGCAGAGTGAGGCGCAGGTTGTTAAGCGCTGCCTCCGCGGTCGCGGTTATCGAGTACTTAACTAGTCGTGAGGTGGGCTAGTCCCCCCTGTTAAATAGTTTATTGAACAGCTTGCTCGCTTTCTTTTCGAGCTTATCCAACCCTTCATTAATGGTTAGGTCCTGCATGATTTTCGCTGCGTCCATGCGGCACCAGCTGGCCGGCTCCGTGCCCAGACTGCCGGCACAGTTGATCGGCCAGTCGATGACAGTCAGGCGCTTACTGACCCGACAGGCGTGATCCAGTTGTTCCAGTTTCTTTGACAAACGGCCTTTGAAGGCCGCAACAAAATTCTGTTTGACCAGATCGTAGTTTCCACTGCCGATGAGTGCAATCCCGGGCAGTTCGGCGCGCAGGGGGTTCAGGGTTGCCCTCCCGTTCGCTATCTGAATGCTGGCGAAAAGCGTCTCAAAGCGTGTGTCGGCAGGAAAATTCGCCGTTAGTGACTCATTATTGGTGAGCGCTACCGCTTTACACAGCGACTTCTCGACACTGGTGCCCTGCAGTACCACGTTTTCAGTGGTTAGTTTGACGGGGCCATTCAGCGCCGCTATCAGCTCGTTTGTTGAGCGTCCCCGACTGCCCAGTTGCCAGTTCACCGTGGCGTTGCCGGAGAGCATCCGTGCTGATTCGGTTCCTGCCAAGGCCGTGGCGATATCGAGTCGTGTGAGGCTGCCTCTTGTCTTGAGAGAGGCGGTATCACCCCTGCCGTCCAATGTGGCAGTAGCAGCCAGCTCGCCGCCATACAGATTCCCTGTCAGATCCGACACTTCGATCAGGCCGTTAAGCGCGCGTAAACTGACATGTAGATTGTTCACTGTGTGGTCGCCAAAGCGGGCGCTTTGAATGTCGAGTGCGGCCTGGGTGTCGATCAGGCGCAAGGCGTCTAGGGGCAGAGCTTCATCCCAGCCTGTCGATGTAGATGCCTCCCCAGCGGCAGTAGCCGCCTTGGATCCCGCCAGTGCCAGTAGCGCCTTATCCAAAAAATTGAGCTGTAAAACGGCGTCTATCCTAGGGCTTTCGGCGTCAGCGTAATGTAGTCTTCCTGTGCCGCGAGTCTCTCCCGACTCAAATGTCAGCTGCAGGTCTGCCACTTTTCGTGACACGTCAATGGTGCCGTTGGTTTGCACCTGCAGGGGCATGCCTGTGGCCCCACTTATTTCCATCACGATTTTATCTAAGTTGATTTTTTGAGTTTGTTGGTTGATGCGAAGATCGCCGTCTAGGCTCAACGCCATAGGCTGTTCACCAGGCCGCCTTAACTGCAGCTCTATCGGAATAGGACTCTGCTCTAAGTTCAGGTTCCTCGCCTGCAGTTTGACCAGCACCAGTAGGGTAGAAACCGTGCCAGTGGAATCGATTTCTTCCCAGCGAGCATCGATAATCAGCAGTCGCTTCACCTTGAGCGAAAGAGGTACAGCAAGGGCAGCAAGTCCATCGGCAGCAATGTCAGTTCCACGGGTGCCGCTGTCGACCCCTTCCGTTTGAGGTTCACTGCGCACGATCAGACCCTCCAAGCGGACGGTGTCAATTGCGATATTGCCTTTGAACAGAGGCAACAGTTGCATTCCCATTTTAACTGAGCGTGCCCGCAGATCCCGGTGGTCTTGCCCATCCAGCACCACAGCGACATCGGACAGCGAGATTCCCAGTGTTGGGAGCAGGGTCAGTTCGGTGTCACCTGCGACGGTCAGCGTTGCGCCGGTCCGCTTATACAGAGCCGATGTCGCGATGTCCAATATTGCTTCTTTGTCAGCCAGCAGTGGTATCAGCACCACAGCCAAGATTAGTAGCAGTAGTAAGAGCAGCGGAATCAGGACTATGCGGTACATGTAAGGCTCCTCGTATTCGGTCGGCGCAGCGCCATTTTTTCACTCTGACAATAATAGAGCAGGCTGTATTTTAGTGCTTGTGAATTCGACAAGTATCGCCATAAATGTGTTCAGTCCGGCAGGCATGGAGGTAGGGTCGTTGTCACCTGGCATGTAATCTGTGATATGTTTTGTTGTGAGGCAATTTCAGCTTGCCACAAAATGACGATAGGGGTTAAGCGGGGACGCTCTGTGACACTAAAGCTTATACAGAATCGAACACTGCATCTGGACGGGCGAATCCATCCGGACTTCGGGGCGGTGGAAGCGACGTTGCGAAATCAACTGGGGAGTCATCCTGGTGGCGCGGCAGTGTGTGTTTACCATCGAGGAGAATGTGTGGTGGACCTGTGGGGCGGGTACAAGGATGATGAAGGTACGCTCTGGACTCAGGACACAATGGCGCCGAGCTTTTCCACCACAAAAGGGGTTGCGGCTACCTTACTGCATATCTACGCTGACCGAGGACTTATTGATTACGACGCTCGCGTCGCTGACTACTGGCCGGAATTCGGTCAGGCTGGCAAGGAGGAGATCACGGTGCGGCAGGTACTGTCACACCAATCAGGGCTGTACCATATTCGCCAGATGGTCGACCACGTGGATCGCCTGTTGGATTGGAAATATATGATCCGTGCTATCGAGCAGACCACGCCAGTGCATCCTCCGGGGACACGCACTGGCTATCATGGACTGACGTTTGGTTTCCTGGTTGGCGAGATCATCCAGCGCGTCACTAGGAAAAAATTCTCTCAACTTGTGCAGAAGGAGATCGCCAACCCACTGAAGTTGGATGGATTGTTTATTGGCACGCCGGAGCATGAGATTGCACGAGCAGCCAAGCTAATTTTTCCAGCTTCGATCAAGCGTATGGCGCAGACCTCACTGGGTAGCAAGCTTGAGGTCGGTGCTAGTCGGCTCAGTCAGCTACTACAGCGTCTGGGCGTAGACTCAGATCTTTCAAGTATATTTGACGCTCTTGCACCGCGGGGAGTGAGCGATTTTGACTTCGGTTCCCCTGAGTCTCTGCGGGTTGCGATTCCGGCAGCCAACGGTTTGTTTACCGCCCGCTCCCTTGCCAAAATGTATGCTCTATTGGCTAATGGTGGGGAATTTGAAGGTGTGCGCTTGCTGTCGGAAAAATCTCTGGCGCGGGCTACGACCCTGCAAAAACCAACCGGCAAACTCTCGGTGATTCCTTTTGATATGCGCTGGCGTCTGGGTTATCACGGGGTAGCAACAACGCGTGGTTTTCCTCGCCAAGCTTTTGGCCACTTTGGCTTCGGCGGTTCCGGTGCCTGGGCAGATCCGGCGCAGGAGCTGTCGGTTGCGCTTATCGTCAATAGTGGAATGGGTTCGCCTTTTGGTGATTTGCGAACAGCGAGTATTGGCGGCGCGGCGTTGGCTTGTGCCAAAGCGCGTTCAAGGTCCGCGGGCTTGCTGGGGGAGCCGATGGATCTAGCTACAATATGAGAAAGATTTAGACTTTGCGCCATTCCGCCTCGGCTGAGCAATTCCTGCACAAAAAATCGGCTGTCCCTGTCCTTGACGTGGCCGTATACTAACTTGTCTAGACACGTTTCAAATTGGACGGAGTTCATTTAGTATATTTTTTAGAGGATATTTTCGGAACAAAGAAGCAAGCTGCCGACGCGGGGATGACTGCTCGCGTAGCCTGGCATTAATATTGGCACCGTCATTTCAGGGAAGCCGACGGTTGTTGAGGACGTTGTGTATGTTTGCGAAAACGGGGGGGTTATGCCGCGTAAAAACTGGATACGATGCTATGAAAAAAAATCTAATTCCTCGAAAAGTGCAAGCAGGCGTCGCCTTTCCACCTGTGGGGACTCTGGCGCCATCACATCAGTATTGACAAGTAGCGTATGATTAGCATGCCTTCGCCGAACTGCCGGGTAGCCATCTGCATTTGCACACACACCCGTACGGACGTGCTTAAGCTGCTGCTACAGAGCCTGCATGACATTGATCTCGGAGCTTGGCGGACAAGTGACGTCGAGCTAATTGTCATCGACAATAGCCCGAATCCTATGACCCGCGATGTCTGCGTTCAAACTGGGGCAACCCTCCCATTTAATGTTTATTATACTACCGAGCCGGAACCTGGCATCACTTATGCCCGAAACCGTGCTGTGGCAGTGGCCATAGAACGCGGTGCTCATTTCATAGCCTTTATTGATGACGATGACCTGCCCCAAAGCGACTGGCTGCGTCAGTTGCTTGAGTGCCAGCAGGCCACCGAAGCGGACATCGTGTTCGGTAGCTGGGTTTTAGATCAGCAAATGCCGGAGTGGGCGCGAGGGACAGGCATTTTCCGGCCACCCAACAAGGTCAAGCGGGAGAAAAAGGACGGTCGTTACGGCCTGCCGAGTTGCGCCTCTACCTGCAACTTGCTGGTAGGCCGGGATATTCTGGAACGGGTCGGGGGGTCGGGGCCGATATTCTCTCATTTGTTTTGCGATAGCGGCGGTGAGGACAAGGACTTTTTTATCCGCGCCTACAAAATGGGTGCACTCCTTGTCTCGGCGGAAAAATCCGTGATTCACCGGATTCACGATGCCGAACGTTACACTGCGCGCGGCCTGATTCGACGTGGCTTCAAGAACGGGTGTTCTCAAGTCAACATGGCGAGGCATCACGGCAATGTCAAACGCATACTCAAGCTATTTTCCGCGGCCTTCATTAAATTTCTTATCTCCCTGTTTGTTTTGCCTTTTGCGATATGCTCAAAAAAATACATCATGCACCATTTGTACCGCATGGCGAAGGCTGGCGGTGTGGTGTATGCCACCATGACGGGACGCAGTATCAAGTACTATTCATGATAAAATGAGGCGCGGCAAGACGGCAGTGTGGTGAGTCGTTTCATTGGCTTCGGCGGTTCCGGTGCCTGGGCAGATCCGGCGCAGGAGCTGTCGGTTGCGCTTATCGTCAATAGTGGAATGGGTTCGCCTTTTGGTGATTTGCGAACAGCGAGTATTGGCGGCGCGGCGTTGGCTTGTGCCAAAGCGCGTTCAAGGTCCGCGGGCTTGCTGGGGGAGCCGATGGATCTAGCTACAATATGAGAAAGATTTAGACTTTGCGCCATTCCGCCTCGGCTGAGCAATTCCTGCACAAAAAATCGGCTGTCCCTGTCCTTGACGTGGCCGTATACTAATGTTTTTGTCGGCAGCAAGACGATGATCAGCAATACCTACCTTAATTCCACCGTTATGGATGCCATCGACTCAGAAAGTTTTCAGGCACAGAAGCCTTTCCCCTGGGTCAATCCACAGCATTTTATTGTTGAAGATCGCTATTGTGAATTGCTAGGGAATATACCTGACATAAGTAATTTTAATGCTTTTTTCGGCAAGCAGCGCAAACATGGGCAAGCCAGTCACGACCGCTATATTCTAGATTATGAGCGTGGCATGGAGCTTGCGCCGCAGTGGCGTGATTTTGTCGAAGAGCTGTGCAGTGATCGTTACCGTAGTTTTATTTGCGCCCTGTTGAATGTATCTCATGTGCGTTTTCGTTTTCACTGGCACTTCACACCTAGTGGTGGCGAGGTGTCTCCGCACTGTGATTCCAAAGGAAAGTTGGGTTCGCAGATTTTCTATCTCAATACTGCCGACGACTGGCAGTGGGGGTGGGGCGGTGAGACCACTATTCTTGACGACAAAGGTCGTTTTGCTGCGGATAGCGCGCCTTCATTCGATGACTTCGATGCAGAGTACCCGGCGGTAACAAAAGACAACCGCAGTATACTGTTTGGGCGGCGGGGCAATTCATGGCATGGCGTAAGACGTATCAATTGCCCAGAAAATTACTACCGTAAAGTATTCATCGTAGTCTTTGAGGACTACCGGCCACTT
>JAPKBI010000138.1 GCA_028823475.1 Halioglobus sp.
TCTACCGTGCGCGCGATATCCAATGGCTCCCCCAACCGTTTTAGTGGCGTCTGCTCTATCGCCTTCTCTCGCATGGATGCGTCATATGTGTCGTTTTCCTCCGGCCACAATATGGCGCCTGGCGCTATCTCATTGACACGAATGTGGGGCGCCAGTTCTACCGCGAGGCTGCGTGTGAGCGATGCCATGCCGGCTTTGGCCGCTGTGTAGGCGCTATAGTGATGCAGTGGCCGATGAATGTTCACGTCTGTTAGATTGATAATACTGGCACCGCCAGATTGCATCGCTGGCAACAGACCCTGAATCAGGAAATAGGGTCCTCGGAGGTTAGCCTCTAACAGGTCATCAAATTGCTTCGTTGTGCAATCTTCGATAGGGGTTGGCACAAAGCCAGAGGCGTTATTCACCAGTAAATCAATCGAAGAATATCGGTCACAAAGTGCTTCTGTGAAGGTACAAAGTTGCTCCTGGTCGCGAAGGTCTGCCTGGAATAATTCGCATGAGTTGATACGAGCACTAATCAGTTCATCGGCAAGCGCATTCGCACTGTCAACGGAATTGCAATAATGCAACGCAATATCGAAGCCCAACTCATGCAGGTGTATCGCTATTGCACGCCCAATCCGTCTGGCACCACCTGTGACTACCGCAACTTTATTCACAGTACGTTGCTGTGCGCCACCAACGAGCGCATCAACCTTATGGCCCCGCGCTTTGCGCTGATCAACTCACCACCGAATCAGGCACCCATAGGCCATGAAATCCTACGGGCACTCGTACCGGTAGTGTCACTTTGGCAATGGGTCCGGCTGACACTTTGGTGGCGTCAAACAAACAAAACGCACTGGTTTGTGCGTTTTTGTCGTAAACGTAACTGGCCAGATAACCTTCATCCTCTGAGCCACCTGATTCGCGCGCAGGAATAAAGATGGCTTCAGCCGGCGTCAACGAAGGGCCCGGCAAATAGCTGTCATCTGCACCGGTCTTGAGGTCATATTTGCGAATGCCGCCCTCGGATTGCCCTATCCGCTCCGGCGAATCATTTTTCTCATCAACCACCAAGCTATAGCCGTAACGGTAATCCTTGGTCCAGTAATTGCGGTTTACCGTGGGAAATTCCATCGCATGGTCATGAATACGCTGCACGGATGCCTTACCTGTCTTCATATTCATCGAGAAACGCGAGAGATGTGCAGGATGGAAAAAGTCGTGCGAATTTTTCACCCAGAGATTGTCGTAACGAGCGGCATCGACAATTACATCATCACCTTGCTCGTAGGAGTTCATAATATGAAAAATAAAACAGGTAGGAACATCGAACCATTTAACATCCGCATTAGTGCCGTTGCGCGGCATAACGCCAAAGCGGCTAGGAGCATCATCATCCCATTTAAACGGCAGACCGCTGCCAGAGATCGCCATCATCCAAGAAAACCTGACCGGCATTTCCATAAATACGACATAGTTATCGGTCACAGCAAAATCGTGAACCATACTAGGGCCGGTCATCTCGATTGGTTCGACTTGTAACATATTGCCCGCCGCATCAGCGCGCATATACGTTAAGTACGGCTGCACAACGTTATAACCAAAGAACAGCAACTCACCCGTCACTGGGTCAATCCTTGGATGTGCGGTCATGTTACCCGGTAATTTACCGTCGTAGTTGAAAGCGCCCTTGGTCGATAGGTCATCAGGATTTACCAGATAGGGGTAGCCAAACTCACCCAGAGACATCAGCTCTCCGCCGTGATAGAGCATTGAAACGGCGCTGGTGGTGTCTTCCGGTTTAGGCGCAGCGAAGCCGCCAGTCTCTTTGCGATAGACGGGTGTATTGACGTAGCGATTGCGATACCACTTAGCTTCCCCCCCCTCCAGACGCACACCGTGCATCATGCCATCACCACCAAAAAAGTGATCACTAATGCCGCTAGAGGAGTTAGTGCCGTTGCGCACATACAGGCCGCTGAGCTCGGGGGGAATACTGCCCTCAACCTTTAGGTTTGTTTCCGTGACCTCTTCAGACACCGGCCTGAAGTTACCTTGCTGCCAAAACTTGACTGACGGCTCTTCTTCACCGCAACCAGTAAGAATTGATGAGGTCGCGACGCCTAGCGCACCGAGGCCAGTGTATCCGAGAAAATCTCTGCGCTTCATAGCCATTCGTCTCGCGTATTTAATTTTTGTTCTATTGTCAGTCTACACCTTGATATCGGGAGCGAATAGCCTTAACGTAAATCTAAAATTAATTATAATTTAAGAGAGCGAAGACCTATTAAGATTGTGCATTCACCGCATGTCATACGATGGACTGGAAGTGCTCGCAAACGTTTTTACTGCCACCAGCAATACACTAACAGCACCATTGATTGCTCGCTTTCTGAGATGCCCGCTCTGCACATAAAACTTAAATGTACGCTTATATAAATCACGCCTCAAACACTCTATAGAATTATTTATGCTAACCTGCACACTGGTCCCACTAAAAACCGACAGGACTTTCCATGCGTAATTTTTTTAGCGTCATTGCATTACTTACCGCACCGGCCCTGATACTGGCCTGCTCGGACAGCGACAATTCTCCGTCACAAACTCAGGCTCAGAAAAGTCGCATATCTCAGGTGACGATCAATATCCCTAGTAAAGCTCAACCCACTTTCACGCCGGGAACGCCTGGCGTAGTTGTCAGCAATGACAAGATGATTCAACATTTTGGTACGGCTGAAATCAATCTTAATCAGGCGCGCTATACGCGATACTTCCTGTCAGACCATGTCGACATACAGCCCGATGGCATTGTAGTACTGGTGCCAGGTTTCGAAGGCGGCGCATCTAATTTCTATATTTTGGCCGAAAACCTAATGCTGCGCGCCGCAGATCAGGACAGCCTCACCCTTGAAGTTTGGGCTGTTGATCGTCGCTCCAATCAACTCGAAGATACTATTGGCCTCGATCTCGCAGAGGAACTCGGTGACCCCTATATTGGGTTAGACTTCCTGTTTGGCGACGCCCTGGGATTGGAGCTTAGTCCGGCAATTGCCGATGGACCCAACCGACGCGCTATTTTTTACAACAACAATAGCGACACTGCTTTCATGGCCCAGTGGACAACCCTAGTTCAGTCACAAGACATTGATGCGGTTATAGATGCTGCTCATGCCGCAGTCCGCAGCGGTAACGTTTTCCTTGGCGGACACTCCGCCGGCACCGGTTACACCGCACGTTATGCTGCCACCGATTTCAATTTAATTGGAGGCGAGTCTGAGCCCGGCTACAAAAAAGTACGCGGCTTGATATTATTGGAAGGAGGTGGTGCCGGCCTTGCACCGGAGCGGCCTAATGAAGCAACACTGGACATGATCGAAGCGCGTTTCGACGGTGGTCTCTATGGTGCAGTGCGTGACCAAGCAGCGCGCTGCATCGATGGCAAAACACCCTGCTCGATGGAAACCGCTGCACAGGACTGCAGCCAATTTGACAACGCCTCCTGCGTGCAACCTGAAACGGCTTATGCAGTAATAGCCGGGTTGCTGTCACCTCAACTATTGGCAGTGTCTGAGGTTGCTGCTCTGGACGCAGTTGAGAACAATGACACTGTAGTATCTATATTGCAGGAAGATCAGAATGCCATTGAGGGAAATAACGCCGTGCTCAAAGTGCCTGAACTGAATATATTGGTAGCACTGGTCGGGTCGACGCCAGCTTCGTCCGTGACGCTGTTGGGCAAATTTCTTGATGACGACGGCCCGGCAGCGGCCGTAGCCAGTTTTGTGGCAACCTCAGTGGGCTTTGAAGGGCCTATCGTCGGCGGCGTTGCGACCTGGCTCAGCAAGGACGAGGAAATACCACTAGAGGCGTTAACAGACAACGGCGCTGCCCCGACATCCGTCGAGGATAGCCGCATCTGGGGGACTGAGGTTGAACCTTCGGACCTCGAAGGGAAAATGCTGCCGATGTTTTATGCTGGCGAGACGAATTTTTCAGAATGGTATTATCCTTCTTCCGGACTCGGTATTACCAGTGAATTAGGACTGGATACCACACGTTTGTCAGCGCAGCCACCGGAGGGTCGTGGCCGCACTGATATCGACAATCGCACACAGGCAACAGCCATCAACATACCCGTGATCGCATTCGGCGGCAGTAACGGCCTGGCGCCGGTTCCTGCGAGCTGGTTGCGTTTCGCCGATGCTATCGGCATCTGCACCGCCGCCACTTGCGATGGCATAACGACGCGAATTTTGGATCGCAATAATCCAAATCCCGCCTTCCCTTCTTTCGGAGATGTCGCGGGCGGCTTTGAAGTTTATATTTCTCCGGGCTACGCGCATCTTGATGTCCTTACTGCTGATGACGATGAAACCAATAATGTGGTTAGTCCATTGCTAACATTTATTGTGCGCAATCTACAATAGTAGAAACTGAGTGGGTTGTCCGTTCGCAAACAATTCCGCTACTCGTATAAAGTTCGCTGCGGGTGCAACTTCGCATACCCATTAGACATGCAGTGACGCGGTAAGCACCTTAGAATAAATACTCGTTGAAAAAATATGAGCACCTCACTATGGCTTCCATTAGATGCAGCACAGCGACACTCCTAACGATTTCGATGAGCCTGATGCTAATCGCATGCAGCGACAGCTCCAATGATAGTTTTCCGGAGACTAGCGCCCGCTGTGACGATAGTGCGGCAAAGGCGCTGCAGGTTTGTGTTGGATCGGTCAACGCCGCCCAGGGTGCTTGCTACTCGGAGCAAGACAGCGCTTGCGACGACAGCGATTCCAGCATAATCGACGCGCAGGCCGCCCTGCAAAGTACGCTGGAAAACAGCTGTACCGACGGAGAGTTTATGGGGTTGTCACTCGATGCCGCCGCAGGCCGACTGCAGGCCGACTGTAAGAGTCAGCCCGACTCCATTGCATGGCGAACCTTCGGTGGCCCGCAGGGCGCGGTCTGGCCGAGCGCCACGCCACAGCAGCGCGATTGCCTACAGACTGCCCATAAAACGGTGTCCCAGTTTTTCGATGACAGCTTGGTAGCAATCAACACCTGTCTTGCAGACAAAGCCTGTGATGCCTCAGCCGTGGCCAGCGCTCAAAAGGCCGCGGCCGTCTCAGCTACCGCCACCATTACCGCGGCGTGCCCTGCTCTTGCTGACATTATTGCCGTAGAGCCCGAAACGTATGTTGCAATGGCAGAAGACCAGATCGACTGCTCCGTAGCGGTATCACACGGGGATGTCGCTCCATTTGAGCCCACCTGCGGCCCGAGTAATGTAGACGTCATGCCCGTGCGAGGCGAATGGAGCATGCTGGTACTTGATGGGGACAAGTGGGGGACGATGTGCGGTGATGGCACCGACTATGCTATTCACATTCGCCTCGCTCCCGAGGGCTATCCGGTTGACAACGTTATTGCGGCGCTTGAAGGCGGTGGCGTCTGCCTGTTTGAAGATGACTGCCGTAGCCGTATCGCATCAAGCCCACAACTGTTTAACGCACAAGATCCGAGGCCACTAGGTAGCGGCATAATGGGGGACGACAAGGACAACCCGTTTGCTAACTGGACGAAGGTTTACCTACCCTATTGCAATCAGGACGTCTTTATGGGGGGCGGCGTTTTTGAGACTTTCAGCGATTTCGAGGTCCCTCGCTATGGTGCTGTCAACCTGCGCGCCGGCATGCGAGTGACACGTGACATCATCTGGAATGAAATGGATGCCGCAGGAGATGCGGGCTTCCGACCTGACCGCCTGACGGCACTGTTCGGCGGGTTTTCAGCCGGAGCCTACGGCACAATGTATAACCACCACTGGGTGCTCGATAGCCTGCAATGGCCTCGCACGGCGGCATTCCCCGATGCAGGTGGCGCGCTCGATAATGGCAC
>JAPKBI010000139.1 GCA_028823475.1 Halioglobus sp.
ACGCTGCAAGTGCGAGCGTGGGCGTATTGAATGTAATACACCGGATTGTCATTGCTCTGCGACAGCGCTAGGTCGATATCAAAGGTCAATTGTGAGTTAGGTGCGCGGGCCACCAGGAAATAGCGCGTTGCATCTCGTCCAACTTCTTCAATAAGGTCGCGTAGGGTGACGTAGCTGCCTGCGCGCTTGGACAGTTTAACTTCCTCGCCTTCACGCATAACGGTGACCATCTGGTGCAGAACATAATCCGGCCAGCCCTGTGGGATGCCACGATCTAGCGCTTGCAGCCCTGCGCGAACCCGGGTCACCGTGCTGTGGTGGTCTGCACCCTGCTCGTTGATGACGCGCTCAAAGCCGCGCTGCCACTTGTTGAGGTGATAGGCCACATCTGGAAGGAAATAGGTATACCCCCCATCGCGCTTGCGCATAACGCGATCCTTGTCATCGCCGAAGTCGGTGGTGCGCAGCCACAGTGCGTCATCGCGCTCATAGCAATGGCCGGTTTCGATGAGTCGCTCCACTGTGCGCTCGACCGCGCCGCTATCGTAAAGCGAGGACTCCAGAAAATATACGTCAAAATGCACCGCGAATGCCTTCAGATCCAGATCCTGTTCACGCCTGAGGTAGGCGACGGCAAACGTTTGAATGTCATCCAAGTTATCGGCGTCGGCTGAGCCGATAACGTGGTCGTCTTGGACGTCAATGCTAGCACCTAGCAGGAAGGCCTGGGCCACCTCTGCTATGTACTCACCGCGGTAACCATCTTGCGGCCATTGGGAATCATCCGGCGCCACTCCCCTGCAGCGTGCCTGCACGGAGAGGGCCAGATTATGAATTTGTACACCGGCATCGTTGTAATAGAACTCGCTGGATACATCCCACCCCGTCGCTGCCAGTAAGCGGCAAATGCTGTCTCCTACAGCGGCGCCCCGGCCATGGCCCACGTGCAGCGGTCCGGTTGGGTTGGCGGAGACAAACTCGACCTGAACCTTGCGACCGCCGCCCTCATTGCAGGTGCCGAATGACTTTCCCTGTTCAAGGATGGTGCGAACCACAGCTTGGTTGCTGTCATCTGACAGGAAGAAATTAATAAATCCGGGGCCGGCAATTTCAGTGCGACTCACCAGCGAGTTCGCCGGGAGGGCATTGCTGATAAGCGTTGCTAGCTCGCGCGGGTTGCGCTGTGCTGACTTGGCGAGCGAGAGGGCAATGTTGCTTGCCAAATCGCCGTGGCTGTTATCGCGCGTGTGGTCAATCTGTACCTGAGGAGCGAGATCATCCGGCAACAGGCCTTGGGCAACCAGTGCGTCTAGGGCCTGGTGAATAAGCCGTGTGAGTTCTTCCTTCATTGTGAGGGGGTAACCTGGTTTGCTTCAGAAGTTGCTGGTCGCGAGTCAATAGACTGGCTCAGCAGCCATATTATCATCATAAGCGCTAGCTATGGCCAGAGAAGTCGTATTTAGAAAACGTTCTGGGGGTCGATATCTATCGACCACTTTAACCCGTGCCGCGCAGGTAAAGTCTCGGCGTTCGCGACTAACACGCTGGCTGCAGTCTGGGCGGCCCCGCGGGTGGGCGCGGTAAGCAGCAATTGACAGCGATATTTGCCAGCGCGGCGCTGCATGGGTGAAGGCAGTGGCCCAATGAGCCTGGCACCACCGGGGAGGAAAGGCGTGCTGCGTTCGCGCAGCGTTTGCAGGAACTGCTCGCCGTATTCGGCATCTGGGCAATCGGTCCGCAACACCACCAGTTGCCCAGCGGGGGGCATGCCTGATTCCTGCCGCTGTTTGAGTAGCACTCTGGCCTGCTCGGCATAGCTGGTGGTCAACATCGCGAGCAGCGCTGGGTGGTCGGGGTAGTGCGTTTGTAGTAGAACGTTGCCCGGGATATCCGCGCGGCCAGCGCGGCCAGCCACTTGGGTGAGGAGTTGCGCCATGCGTTCCTCACCGCGAAAATCGGTACTGAACAGCAAAGCATCGGCATCAATCACCGCAACTAGGCTCACGCCCGGAAAGTGATGACCTTTGGTCAGCATTTGTGTGCCGAGTAAAATGCAGGGCTCTCCTTTGTTAATGTCTTCCGCCAGGGCCTGCATGGAACCCTTGCTTTGCATGGAGTCGCTGTCAACGCGATAAATGGGCCATTGTTTGAAGCGCGTGCGCAGAAAATCTTCTGTTTGCTCTGTGCCAAGACCTGCGGCCATCAATCGCTCGCTGTTGCATTGGGGGCATTGCCGGGGAAGCATGCTCGAGTCGCCGCAGTGATGACAGCGCAGACGCCCGCGGCGGCGGTGAATGGTTAGTCGGGCGTCGCAGGCGCGACATTCAGCGATCCAGCCACAATCGTGGCATTGCAGAGTGGGCGCATAACCACGGCGGTTGAGGAATAACAGGGTTTGTTGTCCAAGTTGCAGCTTCTCTTGTATGGCTTCGAGCAGCCCTTTCGACAGTCCAGCGTGGAGTTCTTGTCGGCGTACATCCAGGACTTTTATATCCGGCATTCCCCCGCTGCTGGCGCGTTGTGTGAGTTGCTGGTGCTGATAGCGGCCAGCGACAACGTTGTGAATGCTCTCCAGTGATGGCGTCGCGCTACCCAGCAAAATTGGTATTGAATGTATCTGAGCTCGTTTTACTGCGACATCCCGGGCAGAGTAGCGAAATCCGTCTTGCTGTTTATAAGAGCCATCGTGTTCCTCGTCCACGATAATCAGCCCTGGTGATGCAAGTGGCGTAAAAACCGCCGACCGGGTGCCAATGACGATATGTGCATTACCGGTGCGGGCCGCTTCCCATGCCAGGTACCGCTGGGCATCGCTCAACCCCGAGTGCAACACTGCAATGTTGGCCTCAAAGCGCTGTTGAAAGCGTGCGAGGGTTTGCGGTGTCAGCCCTATTTCCGGAACCAAAATGAGTGCCTGTTGCCCCTGCTGCAGACAGTTTTCGATCAATCGCAGGTAGATTTCGGTTTTGCCGCTGCCGGTGACCCCTTCCAAGAGGTGGCAGCTGAACCCTTCCTCTGTCTCGGTTACCGCATTCAAGACTGCGTGCTGCTCAGAGTTGAGAGTTAACCCCTCATTGGTATTAATAGATTGTAAGTGCTCACTTCTTATGTGGGACTCGACCAGGTTTTTGTCTTGCAAGCTGCGCAGAACAGTGGCACTTATGCTGTTAGCCCTGAATTCGGTGTTCTCAATAACAGGCTTTTGCATGAGCAGACTGATCGCTTGTGCCTGGCGCGGCGATCGCGGCAGGGCAGCCTCCGGCAGGCCTTTGCCCAGGGTGGTGAGTTGCCAGACTAGTGTGCCTTGCGGCTGTTGCGGTTTGCCCTCCCGCAGGCGCTTGGGAAACAGCGTGCCGAACACATCGCCGTGTGGGTGGTGGTAGTAGTCAGCGGCCCAGCGGCATAACTGCAGCAATTGTGGATCGATCAGCGGGGCCTCATCGAGAATTTCAAGTGCGTGCTTGAGAGCGCTCAAGGGAATATCGCTGTCTTCGCACACCGCCAGCAGATAGCCGGTCACCTCGCGGCGCCCAAACGGAACGCGCAGCCGAATTCCCGGTTGCAGGCCAACCAATTCGGCATTGCTGACCCCAATAGGCGCCAAATAGTCAAAATGGCGGCGCAGGGGTGATGGAATGGCCAGTCGAAGTACGGACATTTCGCCTCTTGTTTACTCGAAAAACTGAACGGAGACTCTATTGTAGCAAAATGGGGCGGGCTATTGCTTCTAACACTGCGTCTGGTAAGATGCCCGCCTCATTTTTGAGTCACTCACGTCTGTGGCGGTTCAATTCTCCCATCGAAGTGCGGTGCCTGACAGCGGTTGGGCGGCGGCACTAATTACTAGGAGCTATATGTTATGAAAGCGGATATCCATCCCAAGTATGAAGCCATTACCGCCACGTGCAGTTGTGGTAACACGGTACAGACACGATCAACACGGTGCGAAGACTTCCATGTTGACGTCTGTTCTTTGTGTCACCCCTTTTACACGGGCAAGCAAAAGACCTTAGACACCGGTGGTCGTGTTGACCGTTTTAACAAGCGTTTCGGTGGTCGTGGTACTAAGCGGTAGAGAAGTATTTGTTATAAGCTTTTTGCGGCATCGACTAAAGCGTCCTAGCTTCTAAGTAGCAGCAGTATTCATTGCGGCAGGCTGGGTTCGCGATACATCAAGGAGCTATCTGTCACATGTTACTGATGTGCCTTTTCTATCCTCTCGTTGATCTTTTTCGCAATTCTTTTGGTGAGCGCAGGTAGACCCATGTCCGAAGATTTGAAACGTGATGCACTGTCTTATCACGCAGAGCCCACACCCGGAAAAATTAGTATTGAACTGACGACGACGGCAGAGACGCTGCGCGACTTGTCTTTGGCATACAGCCCTGGCGTGGCGGCGCCCTGCCGTGAAATTGCCCATGATCCGGATCTTGCCTACCGCTACACGAGCAAGGGTAATTTAGTGGCAGTCATTAGTAATGGCACTGCGGTATTAGGGCTGGGCAACCTTGGTAGCCTAGCGAGTAAACCTGTAATGGAAGGTAAGGCGCTTCTGTTTAAGCGTTTTGCCGGCATTAACTCCATAGATATAGAAGTGGACACAGAGGATACGCAGGAGTTTATCTCCACGGTGTCGAATATTGCCGACACCTTTGGTGGCATTAATCTTGAAGATATCAAGGCCCCGGAGTGTTTTGAAATTGAATCGGCGCTGATTGAGCGATGCAATATCCCCGTATTCCATGATGACCAGCACGGGACCGCGATTGTAACCGCCGCGGGGTTGATCAATGCGCTTGAAATCCAAGGCAAGTGCATGGAAGAAGCGATTATCACCTGCCTAGGAGCTGGCTCGGCAGCTATCGCCTGCATGCGTCTGTTGCTCACGATGGGCGTGCGGCGCGAGAACATTTTCATGCTTGACCGCCGAGGGGTTATCTACGACGGCCGAGAGGGCGTCAACGTCTACAAGCAAGAATTTGTGAATCACACTGACAAGCGCAGTTTGACCGATGCGATTAAAGGCGCCGATGTCTTCATAGGCCTGTCTGGGGCTGATTTGCTGACCCCGGCAATGCTCCTGTCCATGGCAGACCGCCCGGTGGTGTTCGCTTGTTCCAATCCGGACCCCGAGATCAAGCCTGAGCTGGCGCGGGCGACTAGAGACGATCTGATAATAGCCACCGGGCGCTCGGATTATGCCAACCAGGTCAACAATGTGTTGGGTTTTCCTTTCATTTTTCGCGGGGCCCTCGATGTCCGAGCGACCGTCATCAATGAAGAGATGAAAGTAGCCGCAGTACTTGCGCTCAGCGCTTTGGCGCGCGAGCCTGTTCCTGACGAGGTGCTGGCTGCGTGTGAGGTAGATGCGCTCGAATTCGGGCCAGACTATATCATTCCCAAACCGCTGGATGGACGTTTGCTGACGCGTATTGCGCCTGCGGTCGCTAGAGCCGCGGTTGATAGCGGCGTTGCCCGCCTGCCCTACCCCAAAAATTATTTGCCGACACTTTAGCGATTAAAAAATATCGTTGATCTGGTCGGAGATGTCGCTATCGCCAGATGAATTGCTCTGTCCGCGCCCAGTTTGTTGTGGCACGCTGCCTTGCAGGAAATATTCGAATATGGCGTTGCGCTGGCCGGGAGCTGCCAGCAGTCCGTTGTCGGGATCTATTTTAACGGTGACGATGCCCGGAGGAACAGGACGCTCCACCTGCGGGCTGTCTTTGAGCGCTGTCCGCATATATTCGATCCAGATGGGCAGAGCGGCCGTGCCACCAAATTCCTTGCGACCCAGAGGGGTGTAATTGTCAAAGCCCACCCAAACCGTAGTGACTACCGCCTGATTATATCCGGAGAACCAGAC
>JAPKBI010000140.1 GCA_028823475.1 Halioglobus sp.
TTTAGTGTAGTTGAATCAGTTGGTGGGACGCTAACGATTTCGAGTTCAGCGTCCACAGCCATGTCCAAGGTAACGACAGCTTTTAGTCAGTCCCATACCGCATACTGTCAAGCTCGCGTTATTGGTGGCATAGTAGAACCAACTTGAAAGAGGATATAGCGATGGATATACAAACTGCAGTTCGAACAGTTCTTGGCAAATACGCGACGTTTACCGGCAGAGCATCCCGTTCGGAATACTGGTGGTGGTTCCTCGCAATGTTGTTGTTCAATCTCTTATTACGGGTTATTGATGCTGCTGTCTTCGGAGTAGAGGCCTTTGATGGCCAGACAGGGGGGCCGCTGGCAATGGTGGCAGCGCTAGCGCTATTACTGCCGAATCTCGCTGTCGCTGTAAGACGTCTCCGTGACACGGACAGAAGCGGTTGGTGGATACTGATTCTGCTGATTCCAATTATAGGTTACCTGATTTTTCTGTACTGGTTAGTCCAGCCCAGCCATGAAGGTGAAAATCGTTTTGGTGAGCGGCCGGAATAATCTAATGGTTCTATTAAACTCGTCACACAGCCTGTTAGTTATAGCGTATATTGTGCTTGCTGGTCGAATGAGAGAATGCCCGGCACGAATGATTAGAGCGAAACGCAATAAACTTATCGCTTACTGATGGAGCCGCAACAGCTGTGGAGGCGATAGTTTATTCAAGACCCGCAAATTTCCCATTGGTTTGGCGACCGTTATGCTCCTTCGTGACCAATTATAGGGGGGGCTAAAGTCTAGCCACCGGCATTAGTAAATACCGTGAGGGTAGTTACATTTTTATACATGCAAAATTAAAGTCGAGGGGTGAACACTTTGGGGGTTTGGTGGCCCTAAACAGGCAAGCCCGCCTAGTGCGGGTTTTTTGTTGGCGAGAGAGGCCCGCAGAGCAGGGGACAGTCGCACCAGTAAACACAGGGGCCAGTGGGATTAAGCCGTCATAAAAGGGGTTTTCCCTACTTCGCTGACAAAGATTAAGCTGTAGTATCAATCAAGTGAACACCTTTAGCGATACCCAGCAAATTTCCCATTCGTTCGGCGACCGTTATGCTCCTTCGTGACCAATCAGTGAAAATTGTAAACAGATGCGCATTATTATAATCACAACCCTGAACGATAATCTCTTTCACGCAAAACTAATGCCGCTTCTGCTCTCGAGGGATGACTTAGAAATTGTCGTCGTCACTGATCGGGAGGGACCGAATTACGAGCGTGTTAAGTGGGTGTGGCCGCGGGGAATTTGGGCAAGGCTCGGTCGCCTTGGTGGCCGCTTGCCGTTGCTGTTAGGCGAAATATTCCATCCTCAAACTCGCCTAGTGATGGCCTATAATATCGTGCCGCATGGTTTGTTTGCGGTTGTTCTCGCAAAGCTTCGTCGAGTTCCAGTTTACCTTCATTTCATAGGGGGAGAGGCAGAGATTAATTTTGCCGACAATGTGCTTGTCTCCGATAATCGTTTAATTAATCGCACTAGGAATCCACACCGACTAGAAAAATTCGTCCGTCGCGTTGCTTTTTGTGCGGATAAGATATTTGTGCCGGGGCACAATACCGAGGATTATCTCCTCGCCAATGGGTTTCACCCTGAAATAGTCGTGAAGCTGCATAGCACTATCGATCCCGAGCGATTTTTCCCATCTGATCAGGAGCGGGACATTGATGTTATCGTGGCTGCGCAGATCAGGGAACGAAAGCAGCCATTATTTGTACTGGAGATTTTTCGTGAAATTCTGAATCTCAGGCCAGAAACGAAGTTCTGCTGGCTTGGCGATGGCGCTTTGCATGATGAGTTCGCGGCTACGCTAGATAGGCTTCAGCTTCGCGATTCTGTGACCTGGAGAGAAACTAATGAGGTGGCTGAGTATTATCGGCGCTCGAAAGTTTTTTTGCTCTGTTCATTAAGAGAGGGTTTGTCATTGGCGAGCATGGAGGCGATGCGGTGTGGCATGCCCGTGATTGCGTCCGATTGTGGCGATATGTCAGATACAGTCTTGACTGGTGAGACGGGCCAACTGATGCCAAAAAATGCAACCAAAGATCAGTATGTCGACGCTGTGATGGGATATTTAAATAATCCTGCTGAATTGGAACGGCAGTCGAAAAACGCCTTCGATATAATTAACAAAGAGCACACCTTCCCAGTCGCTACCGACATTTGGAAGGAAATTCTGGATACACTCGCCTAGTTACAGCGAATATTCGTGTTTTTAATTAGATTGGTCGATCCTCGATAGAGTCGCCCGATGAAGACCTGCAGACACTCCAGTTGTGCTTTACGCTTCCACGGGACATCGGAAACACCTTATCGGTTACGGTATACAGCTTACGTCGCCAGACTACTGTGCATGAGCCATTTTCTAGCGTTGAATGTGAAGAGAGGAAATTAGCGATCCATGCATCCTATACAACGGGTGCTAGCTGAATCAAATTCCAGCCTGGCCGCCTCGATCTCATCGCCGCATAGTAGGCAATACCCGTATTTACCTGCATCCATGCGACGCAATGCGCTGTCGATTTTCTGTAACTGTATGTTCCTCCGGCGTGTTGTGTCTTGTGCCATTTGCTGGCCTTGTAGGGCGTCCATGCGAGATAGACGACCCATCATCGACTGGTCAAGTATAACCGTGCCAGCGGCCTCTGTATTCGTCTTGCTCATTTTCTCGATCTCGTCCTTGCTGAATATCAACGAGAGCCGAAAGTGATCTAACTGTTTTTGTTCCATAGGCTTCAGTCTCGTGGATTAGTCATGCGCTTTCCATGCCTTGACTTCAATAGGAGAAGCGAAAAAACGTTCTGTCATCACATCAACAAGCTGGTAAAAACGCTCTGTAGAACCCTTTGCGAGACAATGTAGGCGCACCGGAATACCGAGATAGGGCGGTAAATTTTGATTCTTCTCGATCGTCATTCCCGGCTAGCGTCGAAGTTCCCCGCGACTCACGCGCATCACCTACATTGGATAGGCGAGCCCCGTTGCCATGAGCATCAGGGCCTCACTCTCTGCCCCATTTCGCATTTGATCAAGTTCGCCGCCATCCAGCCAGACGCCGGAGCAGGTAGGGCAGCGATCTATGACGACCACGTGTGCGATCTCCTTGCGCATGGTGGTGCCGTCGATTGGGCAGGCTCGCAACTCTTCTTTGCCCGCTTCAATCAGTAAGTGCAGTTCTTGGGCGCAGCTCTCGCAGATCGCCTTGTCATCTTCTTTATTCCGGGTGCGTGTCCCGCACCGAGCACACTTTTCTCCAAATAAGCTCATAGCCCGTTCCTTATGCTGACGCCGTGTCAGCTTTGTTGTGGTTCTATTTCTTGCATGCACCTGCCTGACTCAACACTATTCAATCGTGGCACGCACAGAGAGTCAAGTAACGAATCAAGGGTCTCCGAGAGTTGTCAAAGAGGGTGGCCCAACTGGTTTTCTGTGAGCTATGCCTCAAAGAAAGATTCACAGGCCACTGTGCCATTGGCACCATGGCTTACCCGCGGCAGGTAGCAAGATGTCTCAATTTTCTAGCTGGCGATAAGCATCCACAATAGGTGCGAATTCTTCGGGAGTGGATCCATGAATCACCACGCCATCGGCACCTACACGCAATTGATCTTTCCAAGCTTGAGCACATTCATCCGCATTGCCGATAGCAGCCGGCAACCACTCTCGAGGAATTAATTCGCTGATCTGTTCTAGCTGCTCTAAAGTAGCGACGCTATCAATGCCACCTGCCATGGAAGAAACGACTTCGTTCTTTCTGA
This sequence comes from Halioglobus sp., assembly GCA_028823475.1. GTDB lineage: Bacteria > Pseudomonadota > Gammaproteobacteria > Pseudomonadales > Halieaceae > Marimicrobium. The sequence goes on from JAPKBI010000140.1 coordinate 3,786, forward strand.
AGGTCACGAGCACTTCCGGATCCCACTCATTGAGGTCAATCAGCATCTCTGCATAACCCGGCGCCTGCATATAGGTCGCCATGCGAGCGACTAATTTACGCAAATAGCCTTCATGGTCAAGATCCATGCCTGTCGCCAATACGGAGTGCAATTTGATGTCTTCGGGGTTGCGTCCCGCACGTTCGGCCCCTTCCTCAATAAATGACTTGGCGCGACGCAAGCCGTGATCAGTGACAAAGGTATGCAAATGGACGCCATCAAAGTGTTGTCCTGCAAAGCGCAAACTCTTGGGTCCAAATCCGACAAAATGTAGAGGGATATCTGCGGCCATCCAATCTCCCATGCTCAGATAGGGAAGGTTGCCCATTTTACCCTCATGGCCCATGATTTTTTCACCCTGCCAAAGGCTGCGCAACAACTGTATGCCTTCTGCCATTTGAGCATTACTGACTGAGTTCAGCCCCATTAGTTGATTGCGAATAGCGACCCCCCGTGCCAAACCCAGCTCAAAACGCCCACCCGACATATAATGTAGAGTGCTACACATCGTTGCGAGCACCATAGGGTGACGAGTATGAAGATTAGTACCCCCCGTGGCGACATGAATAGAGTCTGTCACCGCCAACGCCGCCGAGCAAATCACGCCAGCATCTTTAACATCGAACCGCTCCGACACCCATACTTTACCCAGCCCTAAAGCTTCTGCTTGCTTTGCCTCTGCAATCGCATCGGCTGGCGTAGTGGTATGGCCTGGTAGTAAATAACAGCTCAATTCGGGAAATTCTGCCTTGCTTGTCATTGTCATTCTCAATTCGGTGAGTGTAAGTAATTACGGAAAATCTGAAAAACAACATTTCCGCACAGACAGGAATTCATACATACCCTGCGCCTATGTCGCGCCAGTAATGGAAGGGGTGTCTCTCAGGGCAACCTTAGAACCCATAGCGCTGATTGTACTCTTGGAACAGGGGGTTGTGTGCTTTTCGACTTAAGCCAAAGTCCTCCAGGGTATACTGATGCGTACCGTGTTTATCTCGAGGTCTATGATCAAGATAATGCTGCATGGCCTGCCGTGCTTCTGTACTAAAATCAAAACCAAAGTGTTGATAGAGATCGTCAATAACTGCGATGGGATCAGTAATAATGTCGCTAAACTGAACATCGAAAAACCGACTATCTTTATCGGGCATAGCGTCTCGTTGCGCCATGCCCACTTTTAACATTTCAGAGAAAAAAACCACCTCATTAGCTGCAATTTTCATAGGATCAATGGCATCACTAAAGGCGCTATGCAAGGTACAAGACAAACTGGAAATCGAGCCCATTACATCCATTGGGTCGCGATGAGTTTGAATAATCGCTGCATCGGGATATTGCTTAACAATAGCATCGAGATAAGCTAGGTGCGGTGGAGTCTTTAAGACCCAGCGCTGTTTGCTGTAATCCACTTGTAAGTGCTGAAGAAATTGATAGTGCCAGGCATAGGCCTTTGCCATATCCTGATTGAGTGTCCACTCACGGTATTGGGGAATAAAAAAAGTGACGCCGTATTGATCCGACATAAAGTGCGATGCAAGAATGGCTACGCACTCCTGCGGCAATTGTGAGCCAATTTCATGGATAGCCTTAAAACCAGGCGCCAGTATTTCTGTCTTCTGCAAGACCTTCTCTACCTCAGCAATACGTGGGTCCGATGAGAAAGTATCCGGATGAGCTGGCGGCATAGGCTGCGAGACCTCCCAGCTCACCGGCGAGCGATGTGCAGGGTCCTGTGCAAGCAATTCATAAAGGATGGTGGTTCCTGTTCGGGGCAGGCCCAACACAAACAAAGGACGTTGAATTTTTTGTTGCGCAACTTCGGGTCTCTGTTTTCTATAAGCTGTTAACTGCAGGCGTATCTTCAAATTATCAATCAACATGCCTTGCGCTGCTATACGCCCTATCTGAGATAACTTAGCCTCTCTATCCAATGATTGGCAGAGCCTATCCAGAGCTGGCAAAAAGCTCTCGTCACCAAAATCATTGAGTCCGGTCTGCTTTTTAGCCTTAGACAATAAAGATTGAGG
>JAPKBI010000141.1 GCA_028823475.1 Halioglobus sp.
TTTATTGATTCTGGATGAGCCAACAAACGGCCTTGATCCCAACCAAACGGAACACATGCGACAACTGATAAAGCGCTTGGCGCGGCGCACCACCATCATTCTCTCCACACACATCATGCAGGAGGTCGATGCTGTGTGCAGCCGGGTACTCATGCTGCGTAACGGACGATTAGCCCTAGACCAAAATCTCGCTGATTTGCACAACAGTAAAACATTAATGTTACGCACCAGCGCAGGCGTACCCTCCCTGGCGGCCTATCTGGAGCAACTAGCCGACGTTGCATCACTGCAGAGTTTCGTTGCCGAAGACGGACTTATGCATTTCGATATTCACCTGAACCCAACCGCCGACATAGATACTGCCGCTAATAGTGTGGCTCATTGCGTCATACAAGCTGGGGCCGAACTCTACCAATTGCAGGTCTCAGCACACGATCTCGATCAGGTGTTTCGTGAGGTGTACGACAATGGCAACTAACTCGGTCGCTCGCCGGGTTGCCCAAAAGGAGATCCGACTCTTCTTCTCATCGCCGGTTGCATGGTTATTCCTTTCGTCCTTTGCCGCCGTCACGCTATTCCTTTTTTTCTGGGTAGAGTCCTTCTTTGCCCGCAACATTGCTGATATTCGACCATTGTTCGAGTGGATGCCAATTCTTCTGATTTTTCTTTGCGCCGCTTTGACTATGCGCATGTGGAGCGAAGAGCGACGCAGCGGAACCCTAGAACATCTACTGACGCAGCCGGTCAGCCTGTGGCACTTCGTCATTGGGAAATTTCTCGCCTGCTTCACCCTGTTACTGCTGGCATTGATCAGCACGCTACCGCTTCCAATTACTGTTGCCCTTATTGCCAATCTAGATTCGGGACCTGTCATTGGTGGTTATATCGCAGCGACTCTATTGGGTGCCACGTATCTCGCGATCGGCTTATTTGTATCAGCGCGCACCAACAACCCTATCGTTAGCATGATCGGCACAGTGGCGCTGTGTGCAATTCTCTATCTGCTTGGCAGCGCTACCCTCACTGGATTTTTTGACGACAGGACAGGCGAAATCCTCCGCCTATTAGGCAGTGGCGCACGCTTTGAAAGCATCACCCGTGGGGTCATCGATTTACGTGATTTGTTTTACTACATCAGCCTAAGCGCAGGCTTTCTGGTGATGAATGTGTATGTGCTGGAAAGCGAGCGTTGGGCGAGCGACACCTCCAGCAACCGTCACCGCTACTGGCACGTGATTACTGCGCTGCTCTTGAGTAATTTAGTACTGGCAAATGTTTGGTTGGGCCAGCTGCCCAACCTGCGCATGGACATGACCGAAGGCAGACTATTTTCAATCTCGCAGTCAACAAAGAATTTTCTGGATGAGTTGCAGGAGCCTCTTCTCATTCGAGGCTATTTTAGCAGTAAAACTCATCCATTATTAGCACCCCTGGTACCGCAGTTACGTGACCTATTGCAGGAGTATGAACTGGCAGGTCAAGGTAGAGTCCGAGTTGAGTTTATTGATCCAGCCGATTTCCCGGAAATGGAGCGGGAGGCAAATGATCGATACGGTATCTCTGCACGCCCCTTTCAGGTCGCTGACCGCCACCAGTCATCTCTAGTCAATGCCTATTTCAATGTGCTGGTGCGCTATGGCAGCGAGCATCAGTCTCTGGGTTTCGCCGACCTGATTGAAGTGCGAACGGCGCCCAATGCCACGGCGGAAGTCCTGCTGCAAAATCCGGAATACGACATTACACATGCCATCAAAAAAGTACTGTTCGACTATCGCATGGGTGGAAACCTGTTCGACGGCATCGAAAACCCCGTTGAATTTATTGGCTATGTTTCTGCCGACCCATTGCTACCTGAAACATTGCTGGCCTACAAGAAGACCATCATACCTCAGCTGGACCTCGCGGTCCGCAACTCCCAGGGTAAGTTCAGCGTGCGCTTCATCGAACCTGAAGCGCGCAATGGCACTATCGCTTCTAGCATTTCTGAAGAGTGGGGTTTCAAGCCCATGGTCACATCGCCAGCGGATACCGAGCAATTCTTTTTTTATCTGACGCTTGCGGATTCACGTCAAGTGGTTCAGCTGCCGACAGAGAACTTCAACCCCACAGCATTTCGGTTGTTGTTGGATAGCGGCTTGAAGCGCTTTGCCCCTGGCTTTACTAAAATCGTCGCGCTGTCGGTCCCTCGCGTTGATCCACAGATGGCTCAGTTTCAACTGGGCGGACCAACCTTCGAAAACCTAGAGGGAATGATCACCAAGGACTACAGCATCAGGCTCGAGGACCTGTCGGATGGTGGTGTATCACCAGATGCGGATATTCTGGCGGTAGTTGCGCCGCATAAGCTGGACGAACAATCGATCTTTGCTATTGATCAGTTCCTGATGCGGGGGGGAACTGTCATCCTGGTGACCTCACCCTTTACCGCCGAATTCAGTGGCGGTCAATTGCGTCTGCAGGACTGGGACAGTGGCCTACAGCAATGGCTGCAGCACAATGAGATAAACATTCAGAAGACTCTAGTACTCGATGAGCAGAATGCCAGCTTTCATGCCCCCGTTACACGACAGTCCGGCGACCACGAATTTCGTGACATGCAAATACTAGACTACCCCTATTTTGTCGACCTGCGAACACCGGGACTGGCGGCCAAGCACGCGGTGACCGAGAACTTACCGCAGGTAACAATGGCCTGGGCCTCACCGATTTCTGTGGCGCCCAGCAGTGACAAGCGAACCACCACATTGCTGCGCAGCTCTGATCAATCCTGGCTGAGCGACAGCATGGATATCACGCCCAACGTGGACGCAACCGGCCTCAGAAATCTTTCTCCACCGTCACCAGACAACAGCACAGTCAATTCACTACCGGTCACCGCATCGCGGAACCTAGGTGTAGTGGTGCAGGGTCGTTTCGAGTCCTTTTTCGCAGATAGTGATTTCCCTCAGTACGTCCCAAAGAGTGCTGGACATGAGCACCCCCTGCCTGTCGTGAGTACTCGAGGACTACTCAAGCGGTCTCCAGAATCTGCCCGTATTGTGCTATATGCTTCCAATGACTTTATGGATGATCAAATACTCAACAGTATTGTTGCTGCAAGCGGCACACAATATCTCGGACCGCTGGAGTTATTCATGAATACTCTGGACTGGGCACTACAGGATGAGCAGTTGCTGGAAATTCGTTCCCGGGGACATTTCAACCGCACGCTACCCCCGATGGAGCGCCGCGGCCAGCTAATTATAGAGTATTTCAATTATGGGCTCGCGCTATTGTGGTTGCTGGTCCTAGCACTCATGAGTTGGCTGAAAACTATTTTGCAGCGTCGACATTATGCGCGAGGTCTGTCTCTGTGAAGCGATCAGTGAGCGTATTGCTGTTAGTTCTACTTATCCAGTGCGGCATCACAGCTATCCTTTTCTGGCCTGACCAACGTGCAGCCAATAGGCCGACGAACCCGCCGCTTACCTCCTTCTCAATCGATGAGATAGACGAAATTCGCATAGGCGACGACTTCGATAATGAGGTTGTCTTGATAAGGTCCGCAGAGCAATGGCTACTGCCCGAGCTTGAAGACTTACCGGCTGACTCTGCCAAAGTTCGCTCTTTGTTACAACGCATCAGTGGGGAGCAGGAAGCGTGGCCGATCGCGCAGTCATCAGCTGCGCGCCAGCGCTTTCAGGTTGCGGACTACTATTATCAACGACGCTTAGCACTGTTTTCCGCGGGCCAGGCATTGGACACTCTCTACCTTGGAACATCACCACGCTTTCGCAAGGTGCACGCCCGCAATGATCGTCAGGATGCTATTTACAGCATCACGTTAAGCGCCTTTGATACTCCCGCAACGAGTGGAGCATGGCTAGAACCCAGATTGCTGCAGGTACGCGCTCCCCTGCGTATCGATACCGACTTCTATAACCTGAGCTTTGAGAGCGGACGCTGGCTGTCAGGCGCCGGACGCGTACCCAACGAGATGCAGTTGGAAGGACTTATTAGCGCACTTAAGTCCCTACAGATTGACGGTATCGCAGGCAAGGACCTGCAGCAGGAACTGTCAGCGGCAGAAGCAGATCTGGTGATGGCAATACAGAGCCCGACAGGAAACGTGACGCTCGAACTGATTACTGTGGCTAACGAACACTTTATTTATAGCAGTGAATACCCGATTTTCTTTACACTAAGCGCATATGATTTCGATAGACTGACAGGAATAGATTCTCGGCTGATCTCCGGCGAAAGAGGTGGAACATAATACGTTTCACATGACACCTAATAGTCGATAGTCGAGCCAACCCGTGACGTGCTAATATTCTAATTTTGTAACCTGAGAATGGGTTCATGCTGCGATTTGTAATAACTTTTTTGCTGATACTTATAGCCTTGTTCACACTCGAACTGCTCGGTCCAGTGCAGGAACATATAATCACTCCGTTCACATCCATGTTGGCCCATCTCAGCGCGATACTGATTCTTCCTTTCGACAATGCGGTCGTCGCCTATGGCAAAGTCCTCCAATTCAAAGACAGTGGCTTTGCTGTTTCCATCGAAGCCGGTTGCAACGGCGTAGAAGCCACCATTGTATTAATTGCTGCAATATGCGCTTTCCCCGCAAGCTGGCGTGCCCGCCTCATCGCCATCGGCTTGGGGTTTCTCGCCATACAGGTGCTGAATATCGTGCGCATTATCAGCCTGTTTTATCTGGGTAACTGGAATCTAGACTATTTTTCCTGGATACACCTCTATCTTTGGCCCACCCTGATCATGCTGGACGTTCTGGTGGTCTTTATTGTTTACCTGCGCTACCTGTCGAAACAGACACAGCCCCTGGAGACTGCGGTTGGGTAAACAACATGACATGCGGCAGTTTTTCCTGTTCGTAGTCACGCTTCTGATTCCCTCTTTTGCGCTCTGGACTATCGCTAGTGCGCCAATAGCACTCCCTGCTGTCGGCATTGTCAGTAACCTTCTCAGTAACTGGTTTCCCGATGTAGTGAACGCGCTGTATTTCAGCGGCTCAGAGGCTATTTTGATGACAGAGTTTGGGGAGAGTGCCGGGCAGCTTATTCCCTTAAGTCAGGCCGAATACCGCTTGGGATTCGAGATAAACACACGAATTCTTTCCTATTCTTTACCCTTCTATACGGCCCTGCATTTCGCCACAGAAAAAAAAGCCTATCTGGCTGACTATCTGTGGGGCGTGCTAATTCTCTATGGGCTGTTTATATGTGGCCTAGTGTGCCTGTGTCTGAAGACACTGATGGTCAGCGTTGGCGCACCCTTTTTTAACCAAGCGGGGGTTTTTGTTCCCAATGCGGAGATGATCGCAATTACTTACCAATTCAGCGTCCTCATTGTTCCGACACTTGCTCCGGCAGTCCTGTGGATATCGCAAAGCAAAGACTCAAAACTGCTGCAGGGGCTTTTTTTTAAAGCCGTTGATAACTGAAAATTTGGTGCCTTTTGGAAGTTTTACTGTCCGTTTTCAAATTGTAGCTAGTCCTTGAAGTCTGGCGTTCTTCCTTCCTTGCGCGCCTTAATCGCCTCTTCAAAGTTTTTAGTCGTCATGCGCACAAACAGTTGAGCATGTCCTTCGTGATTCATATGCGAGTGCAAACTGCCCGCATCCATACCAGCCCAAAGCATCTGTTTGCTCAGCTCCACGCCCAGCTGACTAAAGCCATTGATGCGCTCGGCAATGGCATAACATTCCTCCAGTAATTGTTCCTGAGAGACAACCTTTGACACCATGCCGATCCGCTGTGCCTCTTGGGCATCCACGTCCCTGCCTGTCAACATAATGTCGAAAGCACGACTGGTGCCTATCGCCCGCGGCAA
>JAPKBI010000142.1 GCA_028823475.1 Halioglobus sp.
TACTGAAAATAGGAGGCGCCTATGACCTTCATCGGGGTACCATCTGCGCGCACTGGGGCACCCGGTGGAGTCTGCCACCATATCGCCATAGCGCTACCACGGGTTTCATCGATCACAATCCGCTCATACGGATAAGTCCAGCCCTTATAGGGATCCATCGCTGCTCCGACGCAGGTCTCACGGATAGTTTCGCGACCCCTGTACTCGTACTTGCCATTAGGAGTGTCCCAACCATAAAGACAGTCTTCAGAAAAAAAATCTGCCAAGTGGCGCCAGTTGCCCTCCTTTTCTGACTTGTCATTCACCGCCAGCCAGCGGCGCATCATCTCTTCCATTTCTTCGCGGTTATATGCAGTCATTTAAACACCCCTCTAAATTCAATCTCGAAACTGTGGAAAGGACCCTATTAAAGTTACCATAGCCAAGTTATTATATAGTTGCAACTATAAATAAGAAGGGAGACCACATGAAGTTCTGGCAGTCACTGGCCTTCGTGGAAATGGACCAAATGGTCGAACTGGCGACCTTTTGCGAAGAGCTTGGATTTTACGGTGTCTCCTATGGCGACCACCTCATAACGACCAAGGATCAAGTCGATGAATACCTCTATCAGGATAGCGGTAACATTTTGTGGAATCCCGAGACGCACTGGCCAGATCCCTGGGTTATTACAGCGGCACTTGCCCAAGCGACGACGCACTTACATTTCTTATCCACCATTTACATACTGCCGTTGCGAGAACCACTGAGCGCGGCAAAAGCGCTGTCCACCGCCGTATTTATGTCGCAGGACAGAGTCACACTGGGGGCCGGTGTGGGATGGCAAAAGGCAGAATTTGAAATGGCCGGGCAGGACTTCCACACACGCGGAAAACGCGCAGATGAAATGCTGGAGATCATTCCACAGCTACTGTCAGGCGAGATGACTGAGTACCACGGCACCTACTACGATATTCCACCGGTCAAAATGTCACCGGGCATCAGAAAACCATTGCCCATCATGATCGGGGGCTATGCACCGGCAGCGATGCGCAGAGCCTGTCGTTTCGATGGCTGGATGGCGACCTCACACGAAGAGACTGAAATCTACCCTCTGCTAGACACGCTCAGCGACATCCGCAAAGAACAGGGCGCGGCTAATAGACCTTTCGATATCTGGACAGGCGTTAAAAATCCGGGTGACGGGACTCATGAGCGGCTCGCCACAGCAGGCGTCACCATGGTCAACGGCTGCAATTTCCTGAATGAGGATGGGCGCACCGTACTATCGGGCATTGATGACAAGAAAAAAAGAATTGAAGAATTTGCACGACAGTTCCTGCAGAATTAGAACCCGCGTCCTGTAGCTCACACGTTTATTCTAGCCGCTGAGCTCGACCTCAAAAGCCTAGTTTTTCTGTGGTATTGCGACCTGAATTCCACCCACTGCATGCATAACGGTTAGGTTTTGCGGTAACAGTAAGTCCATGAAGGGCTTGAGCGGACTGACTGCCGAGGTCATGGCATCACCGATACTGCTCACCAGCGTGCCATCTCGCAATACCGCTGTAATACCACTTGAATCGCCCGGCAAGCTGACAACGTCCACCACCGCCTCACCCGTTTTCAAGTCGACAGCGGCAACGGCCGAACGCACGGGTACAGTGATATTCGTCATTGGAATTTGGTATCCGTACACCACTGGAACCAGCACGGCATCGCGGGTGACGGTGGGGTTACCATTCCCGGTAGCGACCGGATCACCCAAAAATGTCGAGACAGGTAACTGTTCATGTGCCAATTCGGAAAAGTCACTCTCCCACAGAATAGTTCCCTCAGGGTCGACTGCAACAAGTGCTGGGGCGTAGGCTTGAAGTGCATAGATAACGCCATCGCCACCCACTGCAGCAGCAGCGGCCGTGGCGCTAGTTTTGACCTTCCACACGATGGCACCGCTGCTGGCATCGATACTGTATAACCAGCCCTCTTCATCGCTGACATAGACCCGGTCCTCCTGGGGAGACAACGCCGGACTGGAGCCACTCCCTAAACCAATATCCGTGACAAATGACTCTTCAACCAACACGCCTGTCTCGGATGCACTCAAATCTAGCGCATAGAGAGACCCAAATCCCTTCTTTACACTGCTGCCAACCACATAGATACGACCGCTCTGCGCAACAGCGGGTGTATTGGCAGATCGCATACTGCCACCAAAGATCAACTGCCAGGCCCATTCTCTAAAATCAGAATCCATAAAATCATTGGCAAAAACGCTGTCAGGCATGCTCACTGCTTTTGAGTAGGGCGGCAGCGCACCAGGCAAACGATACGCCTGATTAAGCAGCGCTCCCGTGGTCCGATCCACGACCACGACGTCTCCAAAATTCGTAACTCCGAGTAAATGGCCATCCCGCGTGAATACCGCGGTGGTGAAAGCATTAACCGGATGTGTCCCTGCAGCCACCCAGTCGCCAGACTGTATAGAAGGCAATTCAATTTTCCATTTCACCGCGCCATCAGGGGAAAAAGCAAACAACTGATTGCAATCACTGACGAACAGGTCGCCAGCCTCATCCACTATCGGACTGGACAAAAATGCACAGGGGTCAACCCCCTCATCTGTGCTTTGCCACGGATCAGACTGCCAGAGTAATTGACCGTCTATGGAAAATGCATGCAAGTTACTGTGGCCTTTAGTCATGCCGGTGGTCACGTAAATCTGTGTGCCATCTGGACTCGTTGTGGGTGCCGTTAGCACGGTAGCGCCGGCCAGTGCTTGCCAGATCCTATAATCTGCCGACACTATATCGACCTCTACATAGCGTCGATTACCAGAGTCTTGATGCAACGTTGACCAGCCCCCTGCAGAATAGTTATCGGCCGCCATGGCTACTGAAGCGGTCAGCGCTGCTATCGCCGCACAGAATAAGGCAATACTTTTCATAGAAAGTCTCTTACAGTTTTGGCCACAGGCCCTCGTCTCCAGACCTCAGCCTACTAATTTACATGCAGTGGTATCGCATGACTTCGCACTTACAGCTGCAGTAATTGAATATGATCCTGCAGTTTGGTTTGATACAACACCGTACCCTTCGCGATTTGAACCGACAACGTTTCCTCTGCACAAGCGCCGCTTGCGTCGATGACAATCTCCCATGCTAGAGAGCTCTTCTGACTTGCTACGACCTGTGCTCGAACGTCTACTCCTCTTACAATCCCTTCCAACCCACCGATCATCCCTCGTGCCAACAAAGCGTGCCAGCCGTAGGGCAGTTCCTCGCCAGACGCAGGGCAGTCCAACAGCTCGAACAGTGCTCGTGTGTCGTCTAGTCGCGTAAGCTGAATCGACCAATACTCACTAGGCTGAAACGCTGGATGCACTTGCAACACTGCAATAACATCATCAATGCCCTCACCGTCACAACCCAGCCATATTTTCAATCGCTCACTGACGACCCAACCACTCCCCGCCATCTGGAACTCAGCGACAGTCATTGCGGCGTCCTCGCCATAGCGCTCAGCAACTGCGTACATTAGTCCTACCACTAGCAAATGCACTTGTACCGCCAGCTCACTGCACACGACAGCCAAAGCCGCATCAGAAAGTTGCTCGAGCTGCAATTGCTCGAATACCGAACCGTCGTAATAGTCCATACCCCCGGACTGAGTGCTCTTTGGGCGCTGAATCGCGATGTTAGCCAGACGGGTGCGGCTCATCACCCGAGTGATTTCAGGCTCTATGACTTCTTCTGCAGCAGGATCAATAGACACCGTCCACTCACAATGCGTCTCTCTATCAGCGGGCACACGCGGCGGCCGATGGACTGGCACAATGCGTGCGCGCGCATTGGTCGCTATCGCTGTGGCATTAAAGGTCGGATCTTCGATATCGTGACACATTACCTTTACCGCGTCCGGGCCGCGCGGTTCAGTTTCCAACAGTGCGCCACAGCTGTTAAGCCAGAACCGGCCACTATCGGCCGACGAAACTTCAAAGTGCACATCGAAATACTGATGTGTAAAACCACACTCCAACTGCAAGCCCTTAAAAATGGTTGCGACGTCGGTACCTCCCGCAAATCCCATCGCTTTTTGCATTCGCCGCGTATAAACCGGGCTCGCCCCCATCCAGTTGGCGATAGCGACCTCCTTATACGCTTCATCACCATGATTGATGCGCAAGGCAGCGTAACCGGTGCGGCTATTGAACTGCGCACACAGCATATACTCGCGACCGAGCTGGGCAAGCTGCAGTCGACTAAATTCCGCTAGTTCTTTTTTGATCAATGTCTGCTCCCACAAAGATACAAGGACATATGAATTGCATGGCAGTCAATATATATCCATTGTTTTATAGTTACCACTATTTTATAATTCTTATTAATGCCGCGCACTTCAAACTCCCGGATTCAACAATGTTAAAAGAGACGAAGCCGACAAAACGGGAAATCACGCGAGAAAAGGTCATCAATGCCGCTATAGACTGTATCTATCGCGATGGCTTCAATGCAGCTCATACCAACCGCATAGCTGAGGAAGCCGGAGTCAGCTGGGGCGTACTGCAGTACCACTTTAGCGACAAGGACGGCTTGCTTCAGGCAGTGATCGATTATATTTTTGATGAATTCGCCACCACGTTAGAATCGACATCACTGCAGGGCGACGATCTACAGCAGCGGGTGAGACAGCTGATAGATGTCGTCTGGACACTCGTCAGCAAGAAAGAGTATCGGGTCAGCATTGCCATACTGCGCAATGCAGGAAAGGATAACGGCTCCACCATCAACGGACAGAAACAGCTGTCACGATGGGCAAAAAAAACCTCTAAACTGTGGGACGATCTTTTTGAAGACAACCTTCAGGAACCACTGCAGAGTGACATTGCTCGACATCTGTTGTTTGCCACACTGCGCGGCATGGTCGATGAAATTAACCCCCGCAATATTAAGACAAAAAATTCGATTAAACTGGAATGCGACGCTCTGAGTGAAGCGATAACCTTCCTGCTCAGTAGAAATTAAACCTCACACCACATCAAATTCAATCGGTATCTTTTTGATGCCATGAATGAAACTTGAACGCAGCCAGTTAACGTCGCCCTACAAGCGAGGTAGGCGTCTCGAGACACGGCTAAGCGTTCAGCTTCACGTGTAATTGGTCCAGTCGCCGCACAAATATACTGGATACATGCCGAACGGGAAACGCACTGTCCAAGCTAAAGCTGCTCGTTTGCTGCAACAGCTCTTCCAGAATCACCCGGGCCTCCAGCCGTGCCAGCCGTGCACCAATGCAAAAATGAATCCCATGACCAAAGCCTAGATGCTCGTTTGTATTGTGACGCTCGATATCCAGTGTATCTGGCTCACAGAAAACGGCAGGGTCACGGTTCGCGGCTGCCCACAACAGAAAAATCCTCGCACTCGCCGGAATAACGACGCCGTTCAGCTTTGTCTCCTTCAAAACCGCTCGATAGTGCCCCCGAAAAGGGGATTCCAACCGAACGACCTCTTCGACATAACGTTCGATGAGTTGCGGCTGCTCTCGCAGGCGGCACTGCAGTGCACTGTCCTGCGCCAGAATACGAACCGCACTCCCCACCAGACTTGAGGTGGACTCACCGGCGGCACCCACCAGAACAATGATGATGGAAACTGCGTCCTGCTGAGAAATCAGTCCCGCCCTGACACCCCCCACCAGCTCATCCATCACATCATTCGGGCTTTCCGGAGCCGATCTTTGCAGCCTGGCGTCGAAATGTTGCTTGAGATACTCGCTCATCTCCCCGGTGGAAATACTCAACTCTAGCATCCGTTCCAGTGTAGGAGTCCCTGCAAGAATATCACCGCCGCT
>JAPKBI010000143.1 GCA_028823475.1 Halioglobus sp.
CACAGCGTATCGCCAGTAGTCACATCTTTCAGGCCGATCGCAGCGGCAATATCGCCAGCCCGTACTTCTTTGATTTCCTCACGGCTGTTGGCGTGCATTTGCACCATACGACCAACCCGCTCTTTCTTCTCTTTTACTGAGTTATAAACACCGGTACCGCTCTCCAGTTTTCCAGAATAAACACGGAAAAAAGTCAGCGTACCTACGAAGGGATCTGTGGCTATCTTAAAAGCCAATGCAGCAAAGGGAGCATCGTCATCCGCCTCACGAACATCAACCGTGCTGTCCTTGTCTAGCAGGGTTCCCTGAATCGCCTTAACCTCAGTAGGAGACGGCATATAGTCGATCACTGCGTCAAGCATTGCCTGAACACCTTTGTTCTTAAAGGCAGAGCCACCCAGCACAGGAATAATTTCGTTGGCTAGCGTGCGTGCCCGAATCCCTTGCTTGATTTCCTCCTCAGAGAGCTCTCCTCCGTCAAGATACTTCTCCATGAACTCATCGTTGGCTTCTGCTGCCGCTTCAATCATGAATTCACGCATTTCTGCGACCTGCTCAACCATATCTTCCGGGACGTCTGCGTACTCAAAGCTCATACCTTGATCGGCTTCGCTCCAAAGGATGGCCTTGTTCTTAACAAGATCGATAACACCCTTAAAGTCTTCCTCGGCGCCTATAGTCATTTGGATAGGCACTGCGGCAGCCCCGAGCCGATCTCTAAGCTGACTCACCACCATATGGAAATCTGCGCCCGCACGATCCATCTTATTGACGAACACCATGCGCGGCACTTCATATTTATTTGCCTGCCGCCAAACTGTCTCAGTCTGAGGCTGTACACCGGATGAACCACACAGTACGACTACAGCGCCATCTAGAACACGCAATGAACGCTCCACCTCAATAGTAAAGTCTACGTGCCCAGGCGTGTCGATGATATTAATACGATGGTCTTCAAACTGAGCGTCCATACCCTTCCAGAAACAGGTTGTTGCGGCCGAAGTAATGGTAATACCGCGCTCTTGCTCCTGTTCCATCCAGTCCATCGTTGCTGCACCATCGTGCACTTCACCTATCTTATGAGACAGGCCAGTATAAAATAATACGCGTTCAGTGGTGGTTGTTTTGCCCGCGTCCACATGCGCGCAGATGCCAATATTGCGATACCGGCTAATAGGAGTTTTACGTGCCACGATTAGATCCCCAATAATAGAGTTGTAGGGCGAAAAGAGTTAGAAACGGTAGTGCGAGAAAGCCTTGTTAGCTTCTGCCATACGGTGCACATCTTCACGCTTCTTCACGGCATTACCTTTGCCCTGAGACGCATCGATAATTTCCCCGGCAAGGCGCTGGCGCATAGACTTTTCACCACGCTTACGCGCGTACTCCACCAACCAGCGCATAGCCAGTGCGACTCTACGAGACGTACGAACTTCGACCGGGACCTGATAGGTAGCACCACCCACACGGCGGGCTTTTACTTCCACCATAGGTGCGATGTTTTCCAGTGCTTCATCGAATGCTTCTATGGGATCTTTATTCAGACGTTCCTGAACGATTGTCAAAGCACCATATACTATGGTCTCCGCAACAGATTTCTTTCCACTTTCCATGACGTGGTTCATAAATTTTGCCAGAGTCACGTTGCCGAATTTCGGATCCGGCAGTATCTCTCGCTTGGCAACTATTCGTCTTCTAGGCATGTTATGTACTCTCTCTTCAGGTTACCCGAACACCAACCTGCAACAAATGCGGGGGAGGCAGAGGTTCGGCCTTACTTAAATCGTTAGTGTCGTTACGCTCGTAAAGCTCGGTTACTTAGGTCGCTTGGTGCCATATTTAGAGCGACCGTTGCGACGGCTAGCGACTCCAGAGGTATCCAAGCTGCCACGTACCGTGTGATAACGCACACCCGGCAAGTCTTTTACGCGACCACCGCGAATCAATACCACACTGTGCTCCTGCAAGTTGTGGCCCTCACCGCCGATATATGAGGAAACCTCATAACCATTAGTCAGGCGCACACGGCAAACCTTGCGCAGTGCGGAATTTGGCTTCTTCGGTGTAGTAGTATAAACGCGGGTGCAGACGCCACGGCGCTGCGGACAGCTCTGCAAAGCAGGCACACCACTCTTCTCTACTTTCCGTTTCCGAGGCTTACGAACCAATTGGTTGACCGTTGCCATCTATTTAAAACTCCAAATATAGTTACTTCTCATGACCGTTATGGCCGACCTCAAGTCCTGCACAGGGCATCCTATCGACTAAATCTCTAGTCCGCAGGAACCCACCTCCAGAAAGAGGAGGCGGCATTCTATAGACGCTGCGTATAGGAGTCAACCCGATCAGGGCTGTCGACGGCTTCCACGAAAATTCGCGGCCTACACAGCGTCCATCAGTTAACACGCTAAACCCGCAGCCTACAATTTAGACCAGTCGTGCCGCTTAATACAATTAAAGGGGCTGAGAATTGTCGCTCTCCTCCCCGTCACACTAGGTGACTAACTTCGTTAATCGTCAGCCTGAAGCGCTTCTGTCAAAGCGGCCTCGATTTCCTGAGCTGACACCATTATCTTATTTTCATCCTCACTCGCACGTACTCGCTTTCGCTCGGCGTGATAGGCCAGTCCTGTACCCGCTGGAATCAGACGCCCGACGACCACGTTCTCCTTAAGACCTCGCAAATAATCACGCTTGCCAGTAACCGCCGCTTCTGTGAGGACACGGGTCGTCTCCTGAAAAGAGGCTGCGGAGATGAAGCTTTCGGTTGCAAGGGATGACTTGGTGATGCCCAGGAGCTCTCGCTCACCCGCAGCAGGCACCAAGTTTTCAGCCATCAAGCGCTCGTTCTCTTCAAGCAGAGCCGTATATTCCACCTGCTCTCCCTTAATCAAGTTTGAATCGCCGGAAGAGGTGATAATAACTTTACGCAACATCTGACGAACAATAACTTCAATGTGCTTATCGTTAATCTTTACACCCTGCAAACGATAGACTTCCTGTATCTCATTCACGATGTACTTGGCCAGTTCTTTAATGCCTTTCAGACGCAGGATATCATGCGGGCTAGGAGCACCTTCGGAAACCACTTCACCCTTCTCTACGTTCTCACCCTCAAACACAGACATAACACGCCACTTGGGGATCAGAGCTTCATAGTGATCTGAACCGTCTACCAACGTCTCGCCTTGAGTTGGCGTAATCACTAGGCGCCGCTTGCCTTTGGTTTCCTTACCAAAACTTACAGTCCCTGAAATCTCTGCCAAAATCGCCGGCTCCTTAGGCTTACGTGCCTCGAACAGGTCAGCAACACGCGGCAGACCACCGGTGATATCGCGCGTTTTGGAACTCTCCTGCGGGATACGGGCAATAATGTCGCCAGTGTTGATCTTGGCACCGTTCTCTATGCTGACCTGAGCATCAGGCGGCAGGAAGTAGTGGGCTGGCACATTGGTATTGGCCAGACAAAGCTCCTTGCCCTTGCCGTCTACCAACGTAATAGCCGGACGAATATCCTTGCCAGCAAGCGGACGCTCTCCAGCATCCATGACAGAGATACTGGACAAGCCAGTTAATTCATCTGTCTGACGCCTAATAGTAATGCCCTCTTCCATGCCACTGAACTTGATCGTTCCAGCCACCTCGGTAATGATCGGATGAGTGTGGGGGTCCCAGCTGGCAACCCTCGAGCCCTTGCTCACTTCTTGGTTGTCCTTGACCTTCAACAGAGCACCGTAGGGAAGCTTGTATCGCTCACGCTCACGACCACGGACGTCCAGCACCGACAGCTCACCTGAACGACTAACAGCAACCAGGTCACCGTCGATTCGCTCAACAGTCTTCAAATTGTGCAACCGCACGACTCCATCGTTCATAACCTCGATGTTGTCCTGTGCGGTCGCTCTTGAAGCTGCGCCACCAATGTGGAAGGTACGCATAGTCAGCTGAGTTCCCGGCTCACCAATGGACTGCGCAGCCACAACACCGACGGCTTCGCCCATGTTGATTCGATGTCCGCGCGCCAAATCTCGACCATAACAGGCTGAACAAATACCGTGACGAGTTTCACAGGTTATCGGAGACCTAACCTCAATTTCGTCAATACCCATTTCTTCGAGTCGCTTAATCCATAACTCATCAAGCATGGTGCCCGCAGTGATAGCAATTTCATCCTCAGTACCAGGCCGTATCACATCCTTTACGACAAGACGCCCCAAGACACGATCACCCAACGACTCGATGATGTCGCCACCGTCAATAACGGGTGCCATTAACAATCCATAGCTAGTGCCACAGTCTTCCTGCGTCACTACCAGATCCTGCGCAACATCGACCAAACGACGAGTCAGATATCCAGAGTTAGCCGTCTTGAGCGCCGTATCAGCCAATCCCTTACGTGCACCGTGGGTAGAAATAAAGTACTGCAGTACATTGAGGCCTTCACGGAAGTTGGCAGTAATCGGTGTCTCAATAATCGAGCCATCCGGCTTGGCCATCAGACCACGCATACCGGCCAGCTGACGGATCTGCGCAGGTGAACCCCGTGCCCCCGAGTCTGCGTAAATATACACGGAGTTAAAGGAAGCCTGCTGCTCCTCCTTTCCTTCCCGATTGATCACCGGCTCAGTGGAAAGGCCTTCCATCATGGCCTTAGACACCAAGTCATTCGCACGAGACCAGATATCGATCACCTTGTTATACTTCTCACCCTGCGTTACTAGGCCTGCAGCATACTGATTCTCAATTTCCTTCACCTCAGCGTCGGCGCGATCGATCAGGGCGACCTTCTCTTCCGGAATAACGAAGTCATTCACACCAATCGATGCACCAGAGCGCGTCGAATACTCGTAGCCTGTGTACATTAGCTGGTCAGCAAAGATCACCGTGGCTTTCAAGCCAACCATGCGGTAACACTGATTGATAACTTTAGAAATCGCTTTTTTCACCATGTTCTGGTTGACCATGGCAAAGGCTATTCCAGCAGGCACAATTTCCCACAAGAGAGCGCGACCCACTGTCGTATCCGCGATGAAGGTCTTTTCATTCGTTTCACCTTCGTCGGTTTTCTCCACCTCATGAATGCGTACCTTTACACGGGCCTGTAGGTTGACATGCCCGCCAACGAAAGCGCGATGCACTTCAGAGATATTGGCAAAGACCATCCCCTCGCCCTTAGCGTTCACACGCTCCCGCGTCATGTAGTAAAGCCCAAGAACCACGTCTTGTGAGGGCACAATAATGGGCTCGCCGCTTGCCGGAGATAGTATGTTGTTGGTCGACATCATCAAAGCGCGCGCTTCAAGTTGCGCCTCGATAGTCAGCGGAACGTGCACCGCCATTTGGTCGCCGTCAAAGTCGGCGTTGTAAGCAGCGCAAACCAGTGGATGCAGCTGAATCGCTTTACCCTCGATAAGCACCGGCTCGAATGCTTGAATGCCCAATCGGTGCAACGTCGGAGCCCGGTTCAACAGGACAGGGTGCTCTCGAATGACTTCAGCGAGAATATCCCAAACTTCCGGAGGCTCCCGCTCCACCATCTTCTTGGCGGCTTTAATTGTCGTCGCTAACCCACGTGCTTCCAGTTTGCCGAAAATAAACGGCTTGAACAATTCAAGCGCCATCTTCTTGGGAAGGCCACATTGATGCAATCGGAGGGTTGGACCTACCACGATTACAGAACGACCAGAATAATCTACTCGCTTACCCAACAGGTTCTGACGGAAACGCCCTTGCTTACCCTTGATCATATCTGCGAGAGATTTCAACGGCCGTTTGTTCGACCCAGTAATCGCGCGACCACGACGACCGTTATCGAGAAGTGCATCTAC
>JAPKBI010000144.1 GCA_028823475.1 Halioglobus sp.
CGGAGGCTCTACGGTAAGGCAACTGATGCACTAGGCAAGGTTGGAGATCTCCAAGCAACGGAATACGGTGCAGCCACGTTCCATAGGATATTCACGCCGGATGTTGTAGTGAGAGTGACTGGCGGGCCCAGGGTGTTAGAGGGTTCTGGCCCAGATAGCTGGGCAGAAGTGGTTACAAACGCGCTTAAGGATTATGAAAGCACACAGCACTTGATCGGGACACAGGTTGTGGAGTTCACGGACGTGCAGTTTGAAAATGGTGAGGTATCAAACGGCGGGGCTGAAATGTCCAGTTACCTCCAGGCCTGGCATGCTTGGCCTGACAGGAGCGCGCGAATTGTCCTCGGCACTTACTATGACAAAGTCAGGTTCAATCCTGCGAAAGGCTGGCAGATTTATGACATGACCCTCGAGTATACAAGTGTTGAACACCGCCAGATGGGTGAAGCAACTTGAGTGAACCCGAAGAGGATAATTGGCCGAGCGCTATCGAGGGCTGGGTTGTAACGATATTACTGCTAATCGCGTTTACTTTTTCGTTTGTTGACCGACAGGTGTTGAACCTTCTGGTCGAGCCTATTCGGCTTGACCTACAGGTTACTGATACGCAGATCAGTTTTTTGCAGGGACTCGCCTTTGCTGTCACCTACATTTTGATGAGTGTGCCGCTGGGACGAATGGTCGATAAATATAATCGTGTTGGGATTATGATCGGCGGCGTACTTGTCTGGAGTGCGACGACCATTGCCTGCGGGCTTTCAAAAACTTATTCGCAGCTACTATTTGCGAGGTTTGGTGTCGGTGCGGGGGAGGCGGCTCTTAGCCCTGCGGCCTGGTCAGTATTATCAGATTATTTTCGACCCACAAAGCTTGCGCTGCCGATTAGCGTTTACCTGATGGGGCCATATCTCGGAGCGGGTCTCGCAATGATTGCAGGTGCAGAGGTCCTGGATTGGAGCCGGGAGGTCGACGAGGTTTCGCTGCCGATAGTTGGTGTGGTCGCTCCATGGCAGGCGACTTTTATCGCCGTGGGCCTGCCCGGGGTCTTGATTGCAGGGTTGCTGGCCACTATTAGGGAACCGAAACGTAAAGGCAGACTAGGTGCCCTAACGGATGTGCCCGGCTGGCGCGCCGTGCTTCGTTACATGTGGCAGCGTAAGAAAGTCTACGCCGCGCTGCACCTAGGCGTACCTTTTATTGTGGTGATGCTTTATGGCCTTCAG
Organism: Halioglobus sp.; assembly: GCA_028823475.1. Lineage (GTDB taxonomy): Bacteria > Pseudomonadota > Gammaproteobacteria > Pseudomonadales > Halieaceae > Marimicrobium. The sequence continues at coordinate 1,224 of JAPKBI010000144.1, forward strand.
GGCTGGACCCCCACTATTTTGTTGCGCGTGTATGGTTGGGACCTAGCAGATGCTGGCCGAATTTACGGTACGCTGGCCTTGGTTACTGGCTCTGCGGGTGTTCTTACTGGTCCCGTCTTATCTCGTTATCTTCTCGGGCGTGGCGTCCTGGATGCGCCGCTACGGGTTGCCGTATTGGGCGCAGGTATGGCGACGCTTTCCCTGATGACACTCCCATTTCAATCAAGTGGTGAAATGGCATTGGTGAGCATTGGCTGTGCCAGCTTTTTTGTAACATTGCCCTTAGCATTAATTACAACCGTCATGCAGGAGGTGACTCCGAACAATATGCGTGGTGTGGTCAATGGTATGTACGTTGTTACGACCAATGTGGTTGGGCTGGCGCTGGGACCAACATTGGTTGCCGCATCAACTGATTATATCTTTCAGGACACCATGGCAGTTGCCAAGTCACTGGCGCTTGTCGCAGTGTTTGTTGGACCTATTGCAGTGTATCTGTTGAATCAGGGACGACAGTCATACGTCGAACTTGAGGCTATTTAGCGAGTCACGCCGAATTTATTTTCTCAAAATGGTCTGAAATGACATTGCCGCCTAGTGTGGCCCCGTCGTTGTTGCCAAGTGTGATGGCAGGCCAGCGGCCGTCTTTGAACATGAACAATACGGTTGTCCCCTCTGGTCCGGCGACAAGAGGTCCGTAACCCCTATTAGCCATACCAATCCGTATATCCCCAGCTTTATGCCAAGTAGCCCCGACTCTCTGCGATCCTTCAATAATAATTTCGGTGTAGTCACAGTCGTGTGTATGTGCCTCGACATAACATTCCGGCGGATAGAAGACTTTGAATACGGTGGGAGAAGTTTCATCCAGGGGGTCGCCTACCTTGAACATGCTGGTAATTATCCCGCTGGGAAGCTCAATTTTATCCAGATCTTCCCAGGTAAAAGCCATGTGACCTTTACGCTTGAGTTCATCAGCAATTGCTTCGTCAGTTTTTTGAGCCATTTTTTTTCCTGAAAATGAGGTCGACTCAATCTTTATAGCGGAGGGAGCGTCGCGGGGCAAGCGCTAGTGATCGAAACCGAGGTCGATTAGCTTGACTAAAGCGGAGCCTCGGCTATGGTTATTTCTACCTACTTGAGTGGAGCGCGCAATGGACGTTCGAACGCTGATGCATCAGGCCGTAATGAATCATGGTGACAGGGAGTGTGTGTCCCATGGTGAACGACGTTTAACATTTAGTGAAGCTTGGCAACGCGGCATTCGGCTCGCCAACGCGCTGTTGGCCATGGGCCTGCAACCTGGCGACCGGGTCGGTGTGCTTGAGGATAATTCGATTGAAGCGGCAGACTTTTTTCACGGTATGGCGATAGCGAATCTTGTCAGGGTGCCTTTGTATCCCCGAAATGGACTGCAGGCGCACAAGCATATGCTGTCTCACACCGGCTGCAAAGCGCTGATGGTGAGTCAAAATTATCTACACGAAGTAAATGACATTGACCAGCAGATCGAGTCGCTGGAAAGAATCGTCGTTCGAGACGATTCTTACGAGACTTGGCTTTCTGGGCAGTCTAATGAATTGCCCGCGATCTCAGTCGATCCCGATGACAACTTCATTATCCGCCATACCGGTGGCACAACGGGGCTTTCAAAGGGCGTGGCGTATACCCACCGGGCCTGGCTGCATGCTGGTCGTGATTGGTTCTATACCTTTCCGGCAGTAGAGCCGGGAGACAAGTGTCTGCACCTTGGGCCAATTTCTCACGGGTCCGGATATCAGTATTTGCCGACACTCTTGGCGGGCGGTTGTAACGTGATGATGGATCACTTTGATGCCCAAGAGACGCTGGACATCATGGAATCGGAAGGCATCGGGTTTATGTTTATGGTGCCGACGATGGCTAACGCAATAGTTCGCGATAACACGGCTCGCGGCCGTGTCTTTCCCAAGTTGAAGTGTTTGCTGATTGCAGCGGCGCCGATTGCTGATGCGACGACGATTGCTGCCAGAGAAGTATTTGGTGATGTACTTTATCAAGGTTATGGCCAGACAGAAGTCCTGCCTGTTGCGATGATGGGGCCCTCTCAGTGGTTTGCTAATGTGGAGGGTTCCGAACCCCTTAGAGCCTGTGGAATGCCGCTGCCGTTTGCCCAGATACAGATCTGGGATGGTGACAACAATGAGGTCGCAAGGGGCGAGGTGGGAGAAATCGTCGCGAAATCTGATGGCCAGATGGTGGGGTTCTGGGAAAACGAACAGGCGACGGCAGAACGAATCATTGATGGCTGGGTGAAAACCGGCGATATGGGGCGTATGGACCAGAACGGCTATCTTTATGTCGTTGATCGAGCTGACGACATGATCATCTCGGGTGGTTACAACATCTGGCCGATGGAATTGGAAAATATTATCGCGGATCATCCAGAGGTGATTGAAGTTGCGGTGTTTGGTGTACCCCATGAAAAATGGGGCGAATCCCCGGCGGCGGTATGTGTTGTTGCCAGTGAACACTCGCTTACTGAGCAAGGTGTCATTGAACTTTGCGCAGAAAAACTCGGGTCATATAAGAAACCCGGCATGGTTAAGTTCACCGTTGACCCCTTACCCAAAAGCCCGGTTGGCAAAGTCATGCGAAAAACCCTGCGTGAGCCCTACTGGGAGGGCCATGACCGCAGAGTATCGGGTAGCTAGCCTACCTTCTGGTCTGGCCAGTTTTTGTGAGGAGTCCCTAACAATACAAGCGGACGACCTGCTGTTTGCTTCGGTCCTTATTTAGCGCTTACTCAGGTGCCATATAGGCATGCTGAATAGCAGCCATGTTCGCAAGAATGAGATCGGCCTGCGTCTGGGTTAAGCCGTGCTTTGCGCTGGCTTTTAACTCCTCCATGTCTTCTAGCAGGGCGCTCTTGTATTCATTGGTGCACTTCTGCCAGCGGGCTAGTTTTCTCTCTTGTCGTTTACGCGTATAGCTGTCGACATCCGACATATCTTCTGCGCCGGACCCTTCAAAAACATTAAGCGCGCCAGACGCCTGAACAGGCTTGCCAATGGCTTCACCTGAGGATTCAAATGATTTTGGTTTGGTGCGACAAGTATTCTCGGGTAGCTGATAGTCGAGAGCGGCGTTTACATCAGGGTGGGTTTCCGCAAAAGAAAGGCCGGGCATCAGTAAAATCATATAACTGAAAAATCGCAATGCTTTCATGAGTATCTCCTCTTATAAGAGTGCTTGAATTTCTAAATTCCGTATAATCATATACGAGCCGGTTAAGAAAATCCGTCGCTCCCAGATGTAGATATTTTGGTTTTTAGAAAACCGATCACAATCGGCTGGGTTCGTTTGAGAAGGCTGGCAACCGCTGGTTGCGGTCCTGGGCGCCAGCGCTATCGACGTCACGGTTGGTAAGCTGAAGTAGGCGCTGATTCTCAAAAGCGCAGGGTGTTGAGGCTAGCCGAAAAAAGATAGCACAAGGCACTTAGTTGATGCGTCGAGAGTGAACTCAGCCTAGGCTACTCTGATCGCGTTCTCTGAGAGTGTTCATTACTTCAAGTCGCTTGATCAAAAGTAGAGCAATAAGACGGACGATTGGCGGTTCCTGATTAATCTCTATCTCTACCTGCTCACGATGTATTGCAAGCAGGTTCGTTTTACTGTTTGCGATAACTTTATGGGTGCATAACCCAGCATTAAAAAGAGCAGACTCACCGAAACATGAGCCGGCTCCGAGATTCGCTATCAGTTTATTTTGGCCAGAGATTATCCGAACAGACCCACTATCGATAAAGAACATTCTTTCCGCAGTTTCACCAATAGTGACTATTACATCGTTCTGCGCCGCAACTCGACGGTTTAAGAGTTCATAATTATCGTCGATAAACTCTTCTTCAAATGCAAAGCTGGCAGAGCCTCTTGATTGATCAAGTATTCTGCTTATGCTGTATTTGATAATATTTTTTGAAAAAATATTTGCGCGGGCTACAAATTGCCTCAAGGCTAAGCTGTTGAATTTTCTTAGTTTCAAATCGGTTTTTTGTTTAAAGCGAAGTCCGCTAGGTCTGGCAACGATGGCTTCAGCAAATCCAATGGGGTCATTCACTCCAAGTAAGTAGGCAGATAAAAGCCCTGTATGAGTGTTTTTTTCTCCGGTTACAAGAACTGATCCGGACTCTATGATGTAAGCGTATTCGTTTTGCGTAAAGTCAAAGTCGTTGGCCAGCGGAACTTCCAAAAGCTCAGACTGGTTGGCCGATTCTTCAAGCAGGTTTTGTAAATTTAAAATGCGGTGTGCCCTTACCTTTGAGAGTCTAATCTGGTTTCGTTTAGGTTTATCGCCAATCGGGCTTCAGCAATTCAGTATGTAAAACCTACGGACAGATACTATTACATAACCGGCAGGATTATTGTTAATTGGGCGTGGCTGGTGGCTTTTAGAATTGGAGCGGGTAACGAGATTCGAACTCGTGGCCTCGACCTTGGCAAGGTCG
>JAPKBI010000145.1 GCA_028823475.1 Halioglobus sp.
CTTATACGCTGCTTATCAGTGCTGGCAACGATGGACGGGGGGCGCAGCGACAGGCCGAACGAATTCTATCGGGCTATCCGTTTCCTGCGGCAGCAGCGCCCGTTATATTACGCGGGAAATTCTGTCCGGCACATGAGCTTGCAAGCGGCGAGTTGGGTCAGGCATTCGCCGCAGGTTTGTCGATGGGCATATTTTAGAAGAGGGTTTTGAGTGATAGAGAAAATGATAGAGACAGCACCGTCAGGCTTTGAGCTTTTGCCGCAAGGGTTGGGGTATACCGATACTCTGCAGCCGGTCTATCGAAGAGTTGAAGGTGATAGTGCGATTTTTGGTCTTGTGGTGGGCACACAACACAGTAATACCATGGGTATTTGTCATGGTGGAGTGCTGATGACGTTGGCCGATATAACAGCAACCACCGGTGCCAATTTGGCACACGGCGTTGCGTCTGGGAGTCCTACGGTTCATCTCAGCATTGATTTTATTGCTTCTGCACGTCAGGGAGAATGGTTGCAGGCGAAGGCGGAGCATGTGAGCGTCAAGCGTCGCTTCGGATTTTCTAGTGGTGGAATTTATAACAGCGCAGGTGTCGTGGCACGCTTCAGCGCCACCGTCTATTTTCCAGACCACCAAGGGATGTGGAAGGACGGGCGCCGTGGTGATGGGGTGCTAAAGCGGGAGGAGGGCTAGTCTTTTACGCTGCCTTCGAATGATTCCAGCGCCTCTATAAAAGCCTGTGCCGCCCGAGATAGGCTGCGTCCTTCGTGGTGGATAGCCCCGAGTGTTCTCTCGATACGCGCATCGCGAATTAGCAGCGTTGCCAGGGAGGGGTCGCGCATACTGCGCGGCAATACGGTCCAGCCCAGTCCCACCGATGCCATCATCCTGATGGTTTCCAGGTAGTTGGTGGTGATCGCAATCTGGATCGGCAGGCTGCGCTGTTCAAATAGGCTTTTCACAATTTGCCCGGTATAGGTGTTGAGTCCGGGCAGGATCGCTGGATGTTGGCTCAGTTCCTTTAAACCGAGCGTTTTCTTTCGGGTCAGTTGTGTGCCCTCCTGAACCATAAAATCCAGAGGGTCCAGCCAAATTGGCCGGGTAATAATATTGGCGACAGGCGAAGGGGCCAGCGTTACCACGGCCAGTTCCACCTCTCCCTGCAGAGTGAGTTCATAGGCCTGTTCGGAATCCATAAAATCGATGTCCAATTGCACCGCCGGAAAGGCCTTGCTGAAAAAACTCAGCAAGGGTGGTAGTCGATGTAAGCCGATGTGATGACTGGTAGCAAGGCGCAGTCGGCCTCGCACGTCTCCGGCCAGATCGCGCACTGACTGCTGTGCAGCCTTGAGTTCAAGGTCCACTGCGCGCGCGTGTGGAAGCAGTGCTTCGCCCGCTTCGGTGGTACTGATCCTTCTCCCAATGCGGTCGAAGAGGCTGACGTTTAATTGCTCTTCTAGCTGCGCTATTCGTTTGCTGACAGCGGGCTGTGTCAGGTGTAATTTCTTTGCCGCCTTGGAGAACGATCCACTTTCAGCAACGAGCAGAAAGGCTCTCAGATTTTGAGTGTCCATAACTTATATTCCTATTGGGAATCAATATTATGAAAATAATAAATTTGAGTTATGTAAAAATCAAGTACATAATTACAGCTGATACATGCAGTTTTGCTAACCGGTAGACGAGGTTCCCTATGAGTGGACAGACGCTTTACGACAAATTGTGGCATAGCCATCTGGTGGAGGAGCGCGATGACGACTGCGGGCTGATCTATATTGATCGACAGTTAATCCACGAGGTAACGTCGCCGCAGGCGTTTGAAGGCCTGCGCATTGCGGGTCGTCAGCCTTGGCGTGTTGATGCGAACTTTGCTGTTCCCGACCATAACGTACCGACAGAGCTGCACGAGCGCAGCGGCGGTGTTGCTGGGATCATAGACCCAATTTCCAGGTTGCAGGTTCAAACACTGGACGATAATTGCCGTGATTTTGACATTCTTGAGTTTCAAGTTAACGATGTGCGCCAGGGCATTGTTCACGTGGTAGGACCGGAGCAGGGCGTAACTCTGCCAGGTATGACCATTGTCTGCGGGGATTCTCATACCTCCACTCACGGTGCGCTGGGTGCTCTCGCGCAAGGGATTGGTACTTCTGAGGTGGAGCATGTGATGGCGACTCAGTGCCTGCTGCAGCAAAGAATGAAAAATATGTTGGTGCGGGTGGATGGTGCCTTGCAGGCTGGCGTCACGGCGAAGGATGTTGTACTGGCGATCATCGGTGAAATCGGCACGGCCGGCGGCACCCATCATGCTATCGAATTTGGTGGTGAAGTGGTGCGAGCGTTGAGTATGGAAGGGCGAATGACCATTTGTAATATGGCCATCGAAGCCGGTGCCCGAGTGGGATTAATCGGTGTAGATGAGATAACGATCGAATATGTGAAGGGCAGGCCTTATGCGCCAACCGATGAGCAGTGGGACCGAGCTGTTGCTGCGTGGCGTGAGTTGCACAGTGACGATGACGCCCATTTTGATCGGGTGGTGGAATTGCGCGGCGAAGATATTGTGCCGCAGGTCACTTGGGGCACGTCTCCGGAGATGGTGTTGCCGGTGAGCGGTATCATCCCGGATCCTGCAACCATGGAGCATGCCGGTGAGCGTGATGCAACTAAGCGTGCCCTACAGTACATGGGCCTCGAGCCGGGCATGGCGATTACTGACATTCAGCTCGATACGGTTTTCATTGGCTCTTGTACCAATTCACGGATAGAGGACCTACGTGCTGCGGCGGCGGTAGTTGAGGGCAAGCAGGTCGCTTCCACGGTGAAGCGCGCGTTGGTCGTGCCGGGTTCAGGCCAAATCAAGCAGCAAGCAGAAGCGGAGGGACTGGACAAGATTTTCATCGCGGCGGGAATGGAATGGCGCGAGCCGGGGTGTTCGATGTGCCTCGCGATGAACTCCGATAAGCTTGGGGCAGGAGAGCACTGTGCTTCCACGTCCAATCGAAACTTTGAGGGCCGCCAGGGTTTCGGTGGCCGCACCCATCTTGTGAGCCCTGCAATGGCGGCCGCTGCTGCGGTGGCTGGACACTTTGTCGATGTTCGCAATTGGTAGGAGTTTAGAGTTATGAAAAGTTTTACTGTTTTGCAGGGCATAGTCGCCCCGATGGATCGCGCTAATGTGGATACGGATTTAATTATCCCGAAGCAGTTCCTGAAGTCCATCAAGCGCAGTGGTTTTGGACCTTATCTGTTTGATGAGGTGCGCTATCTGGACCAAGGCGAGCCCGGTCAGGATTGCACTAACCGACCAATTAACGTTGACTTCGCATTGAATCAGGCGCGTTACAAGAGCGCCGCAGTGTTACTCGCCAGAGAAAATTTTGGCTGCGGTTCAAGTAGGGAGCACGCTCCATGGGCCCTTGAGGACTTTGGGTTTCATTGCATCATTGCGCCTAGCTTTGCCGATATTTTTTTCAACAACTGTTTTAAAAATGGAATATTGCCCATTGAGCTCGATGCTAATGTGGTCGATGGGTTGTTTGAAGAGATGTATGCGAACGAAGGCTATTCAATGACAGTAGATCTGGCGACTCAGACGATAAAAACTTCGCTTGGGGAGACAATCCGTTTTGAAGTGGATGAGTTTCGAAAGCATTGCCTTTTTAACGGTCTGGATGATATCGCTCTGACACTCGATAGTGCCGATGCTATTCGAGCGTATGAACGGGGCTGGCGTGAGAAATCGCCTTGGCTGTTCGACGTCATTAAGTAATGGGCCGCAATGAAAATCTCGAAAAAGATCTACGGGGAGACTGACAATGAATTCTGAGTATGATGTTGCCGTAGTTGGCGCTACCGGGGCGGTCGGCGAGGCTATGATTAGCATCCTAGAAGAACGTAATTTTCCGGTGCGAAAGCTCTACCTTCTTGCCAGTGCGCGGTCTGCGGGAAAAAGTATTATGTTTCACGGTAAGTCGGTCAGGGTGACCGACTTGGCGGAGTTCGATTTTAGCCAAGTGCAGATTGGATTGTTTTCTGCTGGCGCCAGTATTTCCGAGAAATTTGCGCCGATCGCTGCTGCAGCGGGCTGCGTCGTGATCGATAATACCTCGCAGTTTCGCCGCGACGAAGATGTGCCTCTGATTGTTCCTGAGGTTAATATCGAAGCGCTGGCTGGTTATAGCGCGCGCAATATTATCGCCAATCCCAATTGCTCGACCATTCAGATGTTGGTGGCCCTAAAGCCAATATACGATGCGGTCGGAATCGACCGTATTAATGTAGCGACCTATCAGGCTGTTTCCGGTACTGGCAAGGAAGCGATTGAAGAGTTGGCGGGTCAGACAGCCAGTCTCCTCAATGGGCAGGAGGTTGTGCGTGAGGTCTATCCCAAACAGATAGCGTTCAATGTGCTCCCGCAGATCGATACGTTCCAAGAGAATGGCTATACCCGTGAGGAAATGAAGATGGTGTGGGAGACACGCAGAATATTTGATGATTCCGCCATACAGGTCAATCCTACCTGTGTCAGAGTGCCGGTGTTCTTTGGTCACTCTGAAGCGGTGCATATTGAGACTGTAGACAAGATCACTGCGCAGCAGGCCAGATTGTTGCTCGAAAAGGCGCCCGGGGTCATCGTGATGGATGATCGCGTTGACGGCAGCTATCCAACAGCGGTGACAGAGTCCGCAGGGACAGACGGTGTATTCGTGAGCAGGATTCGAGAGGATATCTCTCATCCAAAGGGCCTAGATATGTGGATAGTGGCGGACAATGTTCGAAAGGGTGCAGCCCTAAATAGTGTACAAATTGCCGAGAGCTTGATCTCAATCTACCTTGATTAATGCAGGTAATTCACTGATACTTTAGGCGTAATTGCAGTTTCTGTTAGCATTTGTGTCCGTTCCAAATGTGATTGCCCGCAGGTGAAGAGGCTGGATGTTTCTGTCACGGCGGCACAGGCACTCACAACCCGTGGCCGGCGACAGAGGATTCGGCTTTAAATTCGCGGGATAATCATAAGGCACTGGTATGGCTCGTAAGTTAGCTGCTGTGATGTTCTTGCTGGGAGGTCTTCAAGCGACCTCTGCGCTGTCACTTGGCCTTGGGGCGCTGCAACTTCAGTCTTTTCTTAATGAACCTTTGAATGCCTCTGTCGACTTGCTTGATATGGGTGGGTTGCACGCAGACGAGGTCATAATTCGACTGGCCAGCCGTGATGATTTTGATAAATTTGGGTTGGACCGGCCCTACTTTCTGAGCAGTATCAAGTTTGAAGTATCCGCTCAAGACAATGGTGCTGCCAATATCATTCTGTCCTCAGACGAGCCTGTTCTGGAACCTTATCTGGAGTTCATTTTAGAGGCGCGCTGGCCTTCAGGGCGGCTGCTACGAGAATACACTGTACTGATAGACCCGCCGCTTTTTTCTGAGGTCGAAACCGTGGCCGTTTCTGCTGGCCAGCGCGTGGATGAGATAGAAGCGATTCCAGCACAGACAAAAAAAAACGATGAGGTCATCTCCAGTGGGACCTCGTTAGAGCTTCGCAGTACAGACCTTGCTCCAGGCGCTATGCCTCAGCGTGACTACACTTCGGCAACTGCTTTATCGCCAGTGCCGGGTAGTCGCTACATGATTGGTCGAGAGGATACGCTGTGGCGCATCGCCAGTCTGGCAAGACCGCAAGGGGCCTC
>JAPKBI010000146.1 GCA_028823475.1 Halioglobus sp.
CTAAGTCGCTATTCCGGTGTCACCTACGGTTTGGCCGGAGAGGCAGAAGAGCGCATGGCATCCATGGAAGCATTACTGAGCAGCGCTCTACTGGCTTTATTGGTCATCTACGCGCTACTTGCGATACCACTTCAATCCTATCTCCAGCCACTGATCATCATGAGTGTCATTCCATTTGGCGCAGTTGGCGCAATCATGGGCCACTACCTCCTAGGTATGGACTTGGTCTTTTTCTCTCTTCTGGGTATTGTCGCCTTAGCAGGAGTCGTAGTGAATTCCAGTCTGGTGCTGGTCGATCACATCAACAAAAAACGCCAAAGCGAATCCGAACTTATAGACGTCGTGAGTCGTGCAGGCAGTGTTCGCTTTCGTCCTATTGTACTGACCAGTATTACAACATTCGTTGGCCTCATACCGATGATGGCGGACAAGACAATTTCTACGTCACTGTTCAAACCCATGGCAGTCTCTCTTGGTTTTGGCATACTGTTCTGCACTGTTATCACTCTTTTTCTTGTCCCTTGCCTGCTCCTCGTGCTGGAGGATTCTTTGCGCTTCCTGAAACGAGTACGAAATACGGCCTGACGCCAAGCAGGCAATGGCTTAAGTTTAAAGTGCCCAAGACGCAAATAAATTGAACAAAACTATCCAATTATTCATTTCAATTGATTTGTACTGTTCCCATTAATAGGCTATTTTTACTCCTCACCTCTTAGGTGATAAAAAAAACACCCGCTAGGAGACACGTAATGTCATTGAAGAACAGTAAAACCGAACAAAACCTTAAGGATGCTTTCGCTGGCGAATCCCAGGCCAACCGTCGTTATCTTTACTTTGCCGCCAAAGCGGATATCGAGGGCTATAACGATGTTGCCTCTGTATTTCGCTCTACCGCCGAAGGTGAGACCGGACATGCCCATGGGCACTTGGAATATCTGGAAGAAACCGGTGATCCAGCGACGGGGCTCCCCATCGGTCCAACCTCTGACAACTTGAAGGCAGCTATCGCCGGAGAAACGCACGAGTACACGGATATGTACCCGGGCATGGCCAAGACGGCACGAGACGAAGGCTTCGACGAGATTTCGGACTGGATGGAGACCCTGGCCAAGGCTGAGCGCAGTCACGCCAACCGTTTCCAGAAAGCACTGGACAGTATGGACGACTGACACTCTACTATGCGGGTTAGCAAACATGCTAACCCGCTACTTCCCCGATAAACTTTATGACATACCGAGGCGCTGCATTGTGAGAGAAGGTAACCTCGAGGCCCCGACTCGCCATCCCATTGACTGGAGATCTGAAGACTTCTGGGACAAGACAAGCCTGGAGAATGAGCTCGAACGCGTCTTCGACATTTGCCACGGCTGCCGTCGCTGCGTCAGCCTATGCGATTCCTTTCCTACTCTATTCGACCTAGTCGACGAATCTTCCACCCTAGAAGTTGACGGCGTCGACAAGGCAGATTACAGCAAGGTGGTCGACCAGTGCTATCTATGCGATCTGTGCTACATGACCAAGTGCCCCTACGTCCCTCCTCACGACTGGAACGTGGATTTTCCGCACCTGATGCTGCGAGCCAAAGCCATCAAGTTTAAAGAAGAAGGCGTGAAGCTTCGGGATAGAGTACTGACCAGTACCGATACCGTATTCGCTATGACCTCAATTCCTCTTATCGACATCACCGTCAACGCACTCAACAGCAACGTGGGGTTTCGCAAGGTATTGGAGTCTACCGTGGGCATTCATCACAAGGCACCCATACCAAAGTTCCACAGCAATACACTGCGCAAGCAAGTTAAGCCCCTGATCCATGACATTACCCCGACAGTCATCGGTAAAACCACAGGCAAGCTTGCCCTGTACGCCAGCTGTTACGGCAACTATAACAGCCCACATATCGGCACCGATTTCATCAAAGTTTTTCAGCATAATGAAATGCACATCGATCTGGTCCCGAAGGAAAAATGCTGCGGCATGCCAAAGCTGGAACTGGGTGACTTGGAATCCGTGAACGCACTGAAAGAAGTGAACATACCGATACTGGCCAGGCTGGTAGACGAAGGTTATGACCTGACTGCACCGATCCCGTCCTGCGTTTTAATGTATAAGCAGGAGCTACCCCTGCTCTTCCCTGATGATCCTGACGTTATAAAAGTACAGGCTGCGTTTTTTGACCCTTTTGAATACCTATGGCTGCGACACAAGGGGGGCGCGCTCAAAATCGAATTTCCTAACGCACTGGGCGACATCGCGTATCAGGTCGCTTGCCACCAACGTGTGCAAAATATTGGATTAAAAACACGTGATGTACTGAATCTAGTGCAGGAAACGAACGTTACCGCACTAGAGCGATGTTCTGGCCATGACGGAACCTATGCAGTTAAAAAAGAAACCCACGATAAATCTGTAAAAATAGCGCGCCCCGTTGTCCGCAAGGTGGACCAGCAAGATCCGGATCACTTCATGAGCGACTGCCCAATGGCTGCCGCACACATCACCAATCTATCAGAAAAAATTGATAAGACCGAACATCCCATGACGCTTTTGCGCATGGCTTACGGCCTATAGATCCAGGAGACGATTATGCCTAACCTGTCACGTGCCGACCTCTGGTCACTAGAAGAATATGCCGAAATGCGCCCCGCCTTTCGCGCACAAGTCATGGCGCACAAGAAGAAACGGCAGGTCTCTTTTGGAGAGCACGTCAGGTTATACTTTGAGGATGCACTCACCATTCGGTACCAAATTCAGGAAATGCTGCGGATTGAAAAAATCTTTGAAGCTGCAGGTATTAACGAAGAGTTAGAGGCCTATTGCCCGCTAATTCCAGACGGACACAACTGGAAGGCAACGTTTATGATCGAGTATGAAAATCCCGATGAGCGTGCCCGTCAACTCGCCAAAATGATAGGTATTGAAAATAAAATCTGGCTTCAGGTAGACGAGTGTGACCGCATCTACGCAATTGCTGATGAAGACCTATCACGTGACAACGAGGTCAAGACCTCCTCCGTCCACTTCCTCCGCTTTGAACTGACCGCTGCCATGATTTCTTCAGCTCGCAGCGGGGGCAGCATTAGCGCCGGCATAGATCACTCCGCCTACTCGGTCGACACTTTCGAACTGCCACCGGCAATTCGAGAATCATTGGCTAATGATTTGCAGAGCATTTTAACGCGCCATTAGCCGCCAGTTTCCAGTAGACGCATTTGCCGTGCAAGCTACTAGCACGCTGTTTATTCGCTAGGGCGGCCCATACGCTTTTTAGTATGGCGGGTCGCCACCGCCACCAGTGGATCGTCCGGCCAGGGGTGCTTGGGATAGCGACCCTTCATCTCGCGTTTCACATCATGATAGCTACTGCGCCAAAAACCAGCGAGATCTTGTGTTATCTGCAAGGGTTGCTGCCCTGGAGAGAGAAGATGTATCTGCAAGGCAACTAACCCGCCTGCGACAGTGGGCGTGTCCTCGCAACCAAACATTTCCTGTAATTTGACTGCCAGCACCGGTGGAGTTTGAGTGTAGTCGATTTCCACACTGGACCCTGAAGGCGCTGCCCAACGTTCCGGAGCGAGGCGTTCTAACTCCAACGGTAATGGCCAAGGTAAAAGTGCGCGCAGCATATCTTTTACATTCAGACTCCGAAAGTCCTCTAGACGACGCACTGGGTCCAGATAAGGCAATAACCAAGACTCTAACGTGTCTAACAGTGCGTCGTCTGACAGGTCAGGCCAGGGATTGTCCTCCCCGTCAGCCCCTGCTCTGTGCAACAGCATCACTCTGGCACGCCACTGCTGAACTTTTTTATTAAAAGACAAAATATCAATTCCTTTCTTGCGCACTACCGCCAACAATGCCACTGAGCGCGCCTCGTCTGACACCTGCTCTAAGACGTCTGATGACAACAAAATGCTGCCAATGTGTGTACGTCGCTCGGCCATAAAGCGCTCTTTGCGATAATCCCACTCAACATTCTCTTGTTCAGAGACAATAGTCGACAGTATTTCACCAAAGTTGACGGGGTCGAGCTTGCTCGCACTATAGATGCGGTCAACAGCCTCTCCAACCTTCCCTCCCAATTCCGCCACGGCCAGCCATTCAGTACCGGCTAAACTGTCGTCCACAGGCAGCCCAGCACTGCGCCCGTTACTCAACTGATACGTATAACCATCGCCATCCACACGTAACCGAGCTATGCGATCTGGATAAGCCCTCGCCAGTAACACACTAATAATATTTTCCTGATCGACCGGAAGAGTGGGCGTTTCTGGCTTGTGTATTTCAGTGGCCATGCTTGCGAAGCGACGTGCCTGCTTCCACACCCGCTTGAACCAACCCTGCAATTTATCTGGGCAGCGACTCTCCCCCATCAGCACTGCAACGGTGGTTGCTATATCAACACCCTGTTCGCCGAGGGGATTGCGCTCAGAGAGTATTGCTGCCAATAAACACCCCGTTTCTCTCGCCTGAATATCACAACCGACCAATAGCATGTGGGCCAGACGTGGGTGCATAGGCATTTGTGCCAGACGCACACCGTGAGGCGTTAGCTGCAAGCAGCCCGCTTGATTCCTGAATGTTGCTCCGCACTGTTCCAGAATCGAGACAGCCTGAGCGAAAGGAGCTGCCGGCGGAGGATCCAGCCAGCGTAGTTCACTGCCATCATCGACGCCCCAGGATAATAGCTGCAACGCCATCGGAGCCAAGTCTGCCTGAAGTATTTCAGGCAAGGCATGAGCCACCAATCTTTCATGCTGCTGCTCACTCCATAATCGATAACAACGCCCGGGGCCCTGCCGACCCGCGCGGCCCTTGCGTTGCTCTGCAGACGCCCGTGAGATTCTTATAGTGGCTAGCCGTGTCATGCCCGTAGCAGGATCAAATGCAGCTTCACGCACTAGACCTGAGTCCACCACCACAGTGATGCCCTCGATGGTCAGGCTAGTCTCAGCCAAGTTCGTGGACAAAACGATTTTGCGTTTACCACCAGGGGCCGGTAACAGTGCCTGCAGTTGGCGCTCTAGTGACAACCCACCGTAAAGAGGGGATATCTGTAGCGGCTCTGCGGAATGTTCTAGAGCGTCAGCCAGACCTCTTGCCACACTGCTGATCTCGCGTTGGCCGGGAAGAAAAACTAGGATGCTACCCGCCTGCTCCTTGAGTACCCGCAGCACCACGTTGATTGTCGGTTGAACAATGGAATTACGTAACTGATGCGCTTCGCAATAGTGGATTTCAACCGGAAACTGACGACCACTGGAGGTGACTATCGGGGCATTGCCTAGCAGCTTCGAGACTTCTTCGCCCGCGAGGGTCGCAGACATGACCAGTAGCTTTAACGCGGGACCCTCTCGAAATACTTCGCGGCCGTGCAGTGCAAGCGCCAGACACAAGTCCGCATCGAGATTACGCTCATGAAACTCATCAAAGATAACCAAACCGACATCTTCCAGCCCTGGATCGCGCTGTAGCTGCTGCGTGAGAATACCCTCGGTGATCACTTCAATTCGAGTATTGTCGCTGACACACGTGTCCATCCGGATGCGGTATCCAACGGTCTGCCCCACCGCGTCCCCTAGCAATTGCGCCATGCGCGAAGCAGCCGCCCTTGCGGCCATACGACGTGGCTCCAACACTAGGATTTTGCGCCCCTGCAACCAAGGTTGATCCAGTAATTCCAGCGG
>JAPKBI010000147.1 GCA_028823475.1 Halioglobus sp.
CAAAGTCTTCAGCGCTATACTCTTTGGAGACCTGCCGGTAGAACTCCAAAGAGGGGTCACCCTGCAACATTAGGGAGTCGGCAGAAGCATCGATTTTGATTTTGTCCAGTTGCGTCGACATTGCTGTCAGCAACAGCACCACTAGAAGCAGGGATAGCCACGGACGGCGCAGCACCAGAACATCGTAAAAAGACGAAAGTGATGAATTCATAGGGATACTACATCCTGCAAGTGATTCAGAAGTTTCTGGTGAATACCACCAAAGCCACCATTGCTCATAATGACAACCTGATCACCGGCAACGACCTCAGCCGCAACCCGTGTCACCAGCGCGTCCACATCGTCTATCACCGTCGCAGGCACCGGACTGTCCGCGACCAACGATTCCAGCGACCAGTCCATGCCCGCAGGCTGGAACCAATAGACCGAATCGGCCTCCGCAGTGGCAGCCGCCAGCTGTTGTCGATGCTCACCCATGCGCATGGTATTGGAGCGGGGCTCTATCAGTGCAATGACGCGACCACTTCCGGCGCGTGCACGCAGCCCCTGCAAAGTCGTCGCAATAGCCGTCGGGTGATGAGCAAAATCATCGTACAGCGCTACATCGCCGGGCCTACCCAACAATTCAAGTCGACGTTTGACGCCCTGGAATTCTTCAAGCGCTGCCACTGCCACATCCGGTGTAACGCCGGCATGTCGCGCCGCCATGAGAGCGGCAAGCGCATTTTCAACATTGTGACGACCACAGTGTGACCAATGGACATCTCTGGTCTCACCGCCACCAAACGCCACACGAAATGCCGAACCGTCTTCTGCCAGCAGTTGTGCACTCCAGTCAGCAGTAATGTTCTCGCCGATGCCAAAAGAAGTTGTGGGCGTCCAGCAACCCATGGCCAGCGTATCCACTATGGCCTGAACGGCATGGCGACACACAATCAGTCCCTCACTGGGGACGCAGCGCACGACATGGTGAAACTGGCGCTGAATTGCCGCCAAGTTATCGAAAATGTCGGCATGATCGAACTCCAGATTATTAATCGTCAAGGTGCGCGGACGATAGTGAACAAATTTGGACCGTTTATCAAAAAATGCAGTGTCGTACTCATCGGCCTCAACCACAAAAAAATCCGAATCACCACAGCGCGCCGAGACGCCAAAATTCGCAGGCACTCCACCAATCAGAAAGCCCGGCGCCATCCCTGCATATTCCAGTATCCAGGCCAGCATACTACTGGTGGTGGTTTTACCATGAGTGCCAGACACTGCCAGTACCCATTTACCTTGTAGCACATGCTCTGCCAGCCACTGAGGCCCTGATGTATAGGGAAGGCCCGTATTCAGCAAATACTCAACTAATCGGTTGCCCCGTGTCATAGCATTGCCGACCACTACGCAATCCGGGGGTGGCTGCAGATGCTCGGGGGAATAGCCTTCCATCAGATCGATACCAGCAGCACGCAGCTGAGTACTCATGGGAGGATAGACGCTGGCATCAGAACCCGTCACCCGATAACCCAACTCCCTCGCCAGCAATGCGATGCCACCCATGAACGTGCCACAAATGCCGAGAATATGAATGTGCCCTTTCAACAACTGCTCCTTACATAAAGAGCGAATAATAGCATGCGCTTGTCGACCGCTACAGTCAGCGAAGCAAAACCACCGCGGCAGTGCACAAGTTGTGCCAATTGCCGTACAATCTAATCCTAAGTCAAACAATATCATTAACCGGAGCATGCGCCGCTCCCTCCATCAGGAACCGACAATACATGCCTAAGAGAAATGCCTTCTACGCCCAGTCTGGTGGCGTCACGGCTGTGATTAATGCCTCTGCCTGTGGCGTCATTGAAACCGCCAGAAAGCACCGATCACAGATCGGCAAGGTGTACGCTGGCCGCAACGGCATCATTGGCGCGCTGCAAGAAGACCTGATCGATACCAGCAAGGAAAGCGCTGCTGCCATTCACGGGCTGCTAACAACGCCCGCAGGTGCTTTCGGCTCCTGCCGCCACAAACTGAAAAGTCTGCAGGAAAACCCTGCTGAGTATGAACGGCTTCTTGAGGTGTTCAAGGCGCACAACATCGGCTACTTCTTTTATAACGGAGGGGGAGACTCTGCTGACACCTGCCTAAAGGTCTCTCAGTTGGGCCAAGCCACCGGTTATCCACTGCAAGCCATCCACATACCAAAAACAATCGATAATGACCTTCCGCTGACCGACAACTGCCCAGGATTTGGTTCTGTGGCGAAGTACATCGCCATCTCCACGCGCGAAGCGGCGATGGATGTAGCCTCAATGTGTGAGACCTCCACTAAAGTCTTCATCCTGGAGGTTATGGGGCGCCATGCCGGCTGGATTGCTGCAGCCAGTGGTTTGGCCGCGACGCAAAAAGGCGATGCCCCGCACATAATTCTGTTTCCAGAAATCGCCTTTGACCGAGACAAGTTCATGGCGAAAGTGCAGCGCACCGTGAAATATCATGGCTACTGTGTCATCGTCGCCTCAGAGGGAGCCCAATACAAGGATGGCACTTTCTTAGCAGAATCTGGGCTCAAGGATGCCTTTGGCCACAGCCAGCTGGGCGGGCTAGCTCCACAGTTAGCGCAGATGATTAAAGCAGAATTCGGTTACAAATATCACTGGGCGGTTGCGGATTATCTGCAACGCTCAGCACGGCATATTGCCTCCCAGACTGATGTGGATCAAGCTTATGCACTGGGCGAGGCTGCCGTTACGTTTGCCCTGCGTGGCGACAATGCCATCATGCCCTGCATCGTGCGCGGCAAAGGAAAACGCTACAGCTGGTCCATCGGTGAGGCATCTCTGGAAGATGTGGCCAATCGCGAAAAAAAAATGCCACGCAACTACATCAGCCGCGATGGTTTTGGTATTACCGATGCAGCAAAAGCCTATCTGACGCCTCTCATCGCGGGGGAGGCCTATCCAGAATACCGCAACGGTTTGCCAAACTATGTCCGATTGAAAAACATATCCGTGCCACGAAAACTAAAAACTCCGTTTAAATTGTAGCGATAAACCCTACATAACCACTAATCTTTCTCGACTCGGGCAAGATTTTGCCAGCTGTTATCTGTACACTGCGCCCCGTCTGAATCTTGCAACCAACCCCCATGAATTCGAGGTAAAACCATGTATAGCAATAGTGAGTTTAATCGATGGCGCCGCCACCCCTGGCATGGCCTGCACGTGCGGGCGGATGACGCGCCCAAAGATATCGTCCAGGTTTACATCGAAATGACACCTTCTGATGTAGTCAAATATGAGCTGGATAAAGCATCGGGCTTCCTGATGGTAGACCGGCCTCAGCGCACGACATCAAGCCCACCGGCTCTCTATGGTTTCATTCCGCGGACTTACTGTGCGGAAGAAGTAGCCAAGCGCTGCCCGGGAGTAGAGGTTGCGGACGGTGACCCACTGGACATCTGCGTGTTTTCCGAGCGTCACATCACCCGCGCAGACATTCTTCTAAAAGCCCGAGTAGTGGGTGGCATTCAAATGATTGATGGCGGCGAAGCCGACGACAAAATTGTGGCGGTGCTTGAAGGAGACAATATCTGGGGCGATGTGCACGACATCGCTGATCTGCCGGCGATCAAAACCGAGCGCCTGCAGCATTACTTTTCTACCTACAAAATGGTTCCAGGCAAAGAGAACAACGTTAAGGTGGACTTTGTCTACGGTCGCGAGGAAGCCTTAAAAGTCATTGCCGCTGCCGAATTAGATTACAACAACCACTTCGGACACCTGCACACTGAAGCGAAGGCGAGCGAGTAACGCTTAGTACACAGCCCCCTCTCGATATCACATCACGATTCACAGAGGGGGCGTTTAAAACGAGTTAGTGGGACACCAATCTTCGGGCACAGCAACATACCGCGCCAAAATTTGCGGCAAATCTGCGTCAGCCTCCGCCTTTAATAGCATCTCCTCTTCAACCTCCTCACAGCCCCAACAAAAAGCCAGCGCTGCACGGCTAAACTGCCCAGCACACGCAACTGACAACGGCGCGTAGCTCAGGTGCCAGCGCTCGGGTGCGACACCGCCGCGATCTTTCCCATAGGGTCGAAAAAATCCGTGTGACTCGCCAACGGCCAATCTCCCATCCAGCCAACAATGCAGCCGATCGAATACACCCCCTGTAGCAACTTCACCCGGGGATAACTGCAACGGATACTCTGGAGGCACGGCCGCAGAGTCGTACACATCTAGATCCGTACCCCAGTGATGCCGCGACGCACCCGGCATTGCCGAGTAACGCAGGATCGCATGGAGCTGTTCCGTGCGAGACAATCGTTCGATCGATATAGGGTGACCCTGATCATCGTGTATCGGTCGGGTGCCAGCGGCCTTGCCGTTCCAAATGGCGAGTTGGCGGTAGAAAGGTCGAAAACTACTGGCTATCGAAAGTTCGAAGCCAGCGTTGCGGGCATCTGACTGGAGCGCCGTAAAGGCTCGAGCTGCCTCGCTTTGCAAACGATGGCCGTCGGCGAGCATGACAAGATGCGTTTCATCCAGCCCCGTTAACTGCCTTCGATTGAGCGCCCTGGCCATAGGTGGTATCTCCGCTGAAGTTGCTTAATTCTGGCACCGGAATTGCCACGATACCGCCTTGTCTTGAGCATCCTAACGCGAACCTGAGAAAAGCAACACTCGTGTGCCACCATCAGCCCAACACCTTCGCCAGCCGCTTCACAGCAAGCTCCAGACGATCCATGCTCGTAGTGTAGGAAAAACGCACGTGCTGACTAGCCAGGTGATGACCGAAATCCACACCCGGTGTCAGAGCGATACCGTGCTCCTCGAGTAAATTCAGGCAAAATTGCTGACTATCGTCAGTAAAGCGGCTGGCATCAGCATAGATGTAGAAAGCCCCCTGTGGATGACAGGGCACCAAAAAGCCCAGTTCCTGCACCGCTGATACCAGGTAATCCCTGCGCTGACCAAATATCTCCCGGCGCTGTTCCAGTATCTCCCGTGTCCCCGGTTCGAAGCCTGCTAGCGCTGCATACTGGGCCATGGTGGACATCGAAATAAATAAATTCTGAGACAGCTTCTCCATCTCAGCCGTCGCAGCCTCTGGCGCTACCAGCCAACCCAGACGCCAACCCGTCATGCCGAAGTATTTCGAAAAGCTATTGATAACGAACGCATCGGGATCGACCTCCAACACCGATGGAGCCGATCCGTCATACACTAGCCCATGATAAATCTCATCTACCACTAAATAGCCATTACGCGATCGCACGGCCCCCGACAGGCCCGTCAGTTCCTCCCGGGACAGCGCAGTGCCGGTGGGGTTTGCCGGTGAAGCCACCATGGCCCCGATCGTATTGTCCTGCCAGTGGGCCTGAACCAGTTCGGCATTCAATTGATAGTTGCTGCCAGCACCTACCGGTACCAATTGCCCACGCCCTTCCACCAGGCGCATAAAGTGTCGATTGCAGGGATAACCGGGGTCGGTCATAAGCATGCCGTCACCGGGATTCATTAACAGTGCCGCAATCAATAACAGAGCACCGGAAGCACCAGGCGTAATAAGGATACGCGAAGGTGCAACGTCTAAACCATAGACGTCAGCGTAATGCCGTGACAACGCCTCACGCAGTTGCGGAATGCCGGCAGCCTGGGAATAGTGCGTCGCACCGCGCGCGAGAGCGGCCTGAC
>JAPKBI010000148.1 GCA_028823475.1 Halioglobus sp.
ACGCTAATACCGATCTCGGTATGCAATAAATGCTCGTACCGGGTATGCAGGGGCCCGTTAGCGATTACCAGCGCGACCACCGCGCAAATCATTAATAGCACACCGCTGGTTGTCTGGCGGTGGATAAATTCCTCTAGTGGCGTCAGTATCCGATCAAAGGACTTTTCCCAGGGTGCGTTATAAATTCCCTTACCAGCTGGCATGATGAGCAAGCCTTTGTTGTTGGGTCGTTTGAGCCGCAACATAGAGCGTCATAAGGATTCCAGGAATGGACCATCCACACACAGTCGGCGTCCGTCAGGTGTCGCACAGGCACCGCAAATACCCACGCCGCACTTGGTGAGGTAGTCGATGGCACTGAAGATCTGCTCTTGCCCGCAGAACTCACGTTGTACCGCAATGGCCGCGTGCACCATGGGTTTTGGGCCACAGTTGTAAAAGACCAGTTGTTTGAGCTCCTGTGGCGACATCACCTGCAGGCGCTCCCGCAATAACTCGGTCACCACACCGTGATATCCCGCGCTGCCGTCATCCGTGGCAATGTGTACCTCGGCAACCTGACGACACTCGTCCAAATAGTAAAGACGCTCAGCGCTGCGCGCTCCAGTGAACACTTCGGCATTACCGAAATCTCGCGCGAGCTGGTACACGGCGGCTAGGCCAGTGCCGCCGGCCACCGCCATAATTCTTGCGTCCTCTGGGGGCGCTGCGGGAATACCGTGTGGGCCACGTACGTAGGCCTCGGTGCCGGGCGGCAGGTCCATCAGAACGTGAGTGAACTCCCCCACATCAATAACGGCCAGTGTGAAAGGGTCGTCGGTGAGAGCCGAAAACGGCTTTTCGCCCACCCCAGGTATCCACAAAAAGACAAATTCTCCCGCCTGAATATTGATTTTGCGATCGAACGTTAGGATGCAGATATCCTCGCAAATCCGTTTGTTTTCCACCAGAATGACGGGGCGGAAGTTCATATCGATGTCGTAGCGAATATGCGATTCGGCGCGGTTATTGTCCGTATCAAGATCGTCCCTGAGCGCTTTAAAGTAAGCGCTAACTTCGGCTGTAGTAAGCCCTGTGAGTGACGAGCCTACTCCGATGACGGAAGCACCGGCGTCGAAGTAAGCGCGCACATCAGCAGCACTGCTGACGCCGCCACAGCCTATTATCGGGCAATCTGTTACCGCGGCGATATCTCTCACGCATTGCAGGCCAATGGGTAATACTCCTTTGCCTGACATGCCGCCGGCACCGTTGCTCAATACAGGGTATCCGTGTGACGCGGTATACCCGGGCCCAGCAGTGTTAATGGCGCACAAGCCATCGGCGCCGCCGGCAATAGCCGCCTCGGCAATCTTCGCAATATCAGGTGTATTAGGGGTGAGTTTAGGGATGACCGGAATATCAACCACCGCTTTAACAGCAGCGGTGATTTGTCGCACCAGATCTGGATCCTGACCCATGGCCATGCCATAGCCCTTGGCATGGGGGCAAGACAGATTTAGCTCCAGACCGTCGGATACCGGCGCTAGGATCTTTGCCACAGTGACGAACTCTTCGATGCTGCCGCCGAAAATTGAGGTCAGTAGGAAGCGGTCCTTGGGGATATTCAGGGCTGCCAACAACGCCAGCGATTGGTGTGCTCCCGGATTGGTCAGGCCCACCGCATTCACGAAGCAACCCGGCGCGTATTGGCTATACACTGGTTCTCGGTTGCCCTCGCGCGGTTCCAGTCCGATGCTTTTAGTTGTGACCACACCCACCTCGGGTAAATGATCAAAAATATACTGAATGATGGGTGTTGCGGTTGTAACGATGCCCGAGGGAATGGTGAACGGCCCGGACAGTGTTTTACCAAAAAATTCCATGTTCAAGATAGCGGGCTCACGCGCCGATGGGTCAGCGGATTAACAGTTAATCGATTATACGGGTTTAGTGGGCCATAAACGACCTTGGCGTTGCCTGTATCGTCCACTCCGGCATAGAAAAAACCTTATGTGCCGCAAAAAGTTTGTCTCACCACCTGATCTGGCTTTGGTGGTGTTGCAAAAAGCGCCAGCGCTTTGCGGTACTGATACGGATTTTCGAGTGTATCCACCAATTGGTCAAACGTACTTAGGTCACCCCTGTCTGTGGCCGCGACGATGGCGGCTTCCACCAGGTGATTGCGTGGGATGAAGACAGGATTGTTGCGGTACATCAATGCCTGCCGCTCGCTGCTGGAGGTGCTTTCCTGTGCCAGCCGGGTGTGCCAGCGCTCCAACCATGGCTGCATATCGTCCGGAAATTCAAACAGCTCGGCGACACTGCTCTCGGCTTCTGTTCCCTTGTCGGCCAGATCTGCTAGTCGGCGAAAGGTCAGGGTAAAGTCTAGAGTGTGTTCTGCCATCAGCTGCCAAAGGTCTTCTACCAGCCCCGTGTCCTGCTCTTCAATGGCCTGTAAGCCCAGCTTATGCGCCATGCCCTGCGTATTGGCCTGCAGGAACTGGTCTGGAAAGGCATCGATGGCGGTCTGAGCCAGCGCAACAGCACCCTCCTGCTCGTCATTCAGAATCGGCAATAGTGCTTGGGCCAGAACAGACAGATTCCAATGGGCGATGGCCGGTTGTTGACGATAGGCATAACGTCCGGCATGGTCGATGGAGCTGAACACCTGGTCGGGATTGAATTGGTCCATGAATGCACAGGGGCCATAGTCAATGGTTTCCCCGCAAACCAGCATATTGTCGGTATTCATCACGCCATGAATGAAGCCCAGTAATTGCCAATGAGCCATCAGCTGTGCCTGCCGGGAGATTATCGCTTCGAGCATCGCCAGTATCGGGTTGTCACTGTTTTTGGCATTAGGGTAGTGGCGGTTGATGACGTGCTGGGATAACAGCTGTAGTGATTCAATATCGCGTTGTGCTGCAAAATATTGGAACGAACCAATGCGAATATGGCTACTGGCCACCCTCGCGAGCACGGCTCCAGGAAGGGAGCCGTCGCGCTGCACCCAATCTCCTGTCGTCACCGCAGCCAGCGCTCGGGTAGTGGGTACGCCGAGCTGATGCATGGCTTCACTCACGATATATTCGCGCAGCACGGGGCCGATTGGAGACCGACCGTCGCCACCGCGGGAGTAGGGCGTGGGGCCGGAGCCTTTCAGTTGTAGATCAAAGCGGCGGCCCTCGAGAGACAACACTTCACCCAGCAAAATAGCACGACCATCTCCCAGCTGTGGATTGTAGCCACCAAACTGGTGTCCGGCATAGACGCTGGCGAGCGGCTCAGACCCCGGGGGAACAGCATTCCCTGCAATGACCTGTGTGCCGGCCTCGGAACTCAGCCAGTTAGCGTCGATTCCCAGTTGTTCTGCCAGCTGGCCATTTACCCTAATGGGGCCCGGCGCAGTGACGGGTACCGGCGCCTGACGGGCGTAAAACTGCTCCGGGAGGCGTGCATAGCTATTGTCGAAGGTGATAGGGCTCATTCGCCGGATTCCTCAGGAATGGTTATAGTGGTCTGGCTGCAGCTACTGTGCCACGTAACGGCCTAGGTTTTGCAAAGACGTGAGCATAAAGCATGCCGCAACGTCTGGATACCAGCGGGCATGATTGGCCTTGCGCTGGTTGACTGCAACACTTTGTGGTGGCTTTATACACGCCGGTAATATGCGCTTAACAAGAGGAAACATACGATGGCGAAATCAGCCTGGGATACCCTAATTCGAAATGCACTGGTGTTTGACGGCACGGGTGCCGAGCCCCGCGAAATGGACATCGCTATCGAAGGGGGGCGTATCGCCGCCTGTGGTAGCAGTCTGCCTACTGGTGAAGCGCTGCATATCATAGAGGCACAGGGCCAGTGGTTGATGCCAGGTTTGCTGGACATCCACACCCATCTTGACCTAGAGGTTGATCTTGAGCCGGGTCTGCCGGAGGTTGTCAGGCATGGGACGACCACAGTGCTGGTGGGCAACTGCAGTCTCGGTACCTGTTTCGGCCGTCAGCAGACCGACGATCAGAACCCTATTGTTGATTGTTTTACGCGGGTCGAAAACATCCCTAAGTCAGTGCTGAGGCAATGTGTTGAGGCCGTGCAATGGGATAATACCGAAGACTATCTGGATCACTTCGAGGACATTCCTCTGGGACCTAATATTGCGGCTTTTATTCCTCATTCGATGCTCAGAATAGAAGTGATGGGGCTCAAAGACAGTATAAGCCGTGAGCCTACCGAGGCCGAGTTGACCCGCATGGAACAGTTGCTGGAACAGGGCATGAAGCAGGGTTATGTGGGCATGAGTACTGACGGGTTACCTTTTCATTATTTGGCCAGTGAGCCTCACACGGCTCAGCGTATTCCTACTCAGTTCGCCACGTTTGGCGAAATGAAGCGTCTACTCAAGGTGCTGCGTAAATATGACCGGGTATGGCAGACCACGCCTATTATCGAAAATCGGGCAAAAGCGTTTCTCTATTTTATGTTGACCAGCGGACGGTTGTTTGGCAAAACCTTGAAGACTTCGGCATTGTCGGTCATGGAATTTGTGTTGATGCCGGGGGCGCATAAAAGCTTTCTCGGATTTGCGGCACTGATGAACAGTCGCTTGATGAAGGGCAATATTCACTTCCAGGCGCTGGGGACTAACTTTCGTATCTGGTCCGATGGCATAGTCTCCCCCTTATATGAAGAACTTGGGTCTACCTGTGAATTGATTGCCAAGGAATACGATGATGTTGAAGGGCGCATGGCTCTGCTTAACGACCCGGATTTTGCTCGCCGTTTCCGTGAGGACTGGCACCATGGTCGTCGCGGTCGCACTCTGGCGCACCTCAAGACCAAACTTGGTGCTCCGGACAACCTGGTAATTCGTGATCTTTACCTGATGATTTTTGACGGCGCCCCCGTTGCGGATTGGAACGGGGAGAGTATGCAGGCCGTTTATGATCGGTTGGAGCGTTGGCAGCAAGGCGCTCAGGCAGACGCACGGTCAGATGAGGAGCGCGCGGCCTTTGAGTTGTTTCCGCGGCCTATTCGCGATGACGCAGACTTCATGTTGCATATGCTGCGGACCTACGATAAAGCATTTCGTTTCTGGGTCGATGTGGGCAATGCGGGCAACAAAGCGACACTGGAGCTTCTCAAGTACAAGCACGCGATGCCAGGCTTTAACGATTCCGGTGCGCATATTACTAACATGGCTTTTTTTGATGCGAACCTAATGTCGCTAAAACTGGCGCAAGCGGAATCTCTGCAAACGGTTAGCCTGATGGTCAGGCGATTGACGCGCGAGCCGGCGGCGTTTTTCGGTCTGGATGTCGGCAGTCTAGATATCGGCGCGCAGGCAGATATTGTTTTATTGGACCCGGAAGCGCTTCAGGCCTGGGACTCGAACGACACGCGCGTACTTGAGTATCGTGAGCTGTTTCAGCACAACCAGATGTTCAATCGATCCGAGGGTGTAGTGAAGACAGTTTTGATTCACGGTGAGCCTGTTTGGCAGGACGGAGAGGCGACCAGCGCCCTGGGTGGTCAGCGGCTGGGCCGGGCATTGCGCGCCGCCTGACCCTGCGCCGCGTTAGCGACGGACAGCGTTAACGATGTCTAATGTGGCGTATCAACCATATGATGATACCGATGCCCGCGAATACCCCGAAAATGAGTAATTCGTA
>JAPKBI010000149.1 GCA_028823475.1 Halioglobus sp.
AGTACCATAGTTATTATCTATAGAACCTATTAACTTTGATCATTTTACACAATTCTAATATGATTATAGGCTGCTTGAAAGAAAGGGCTGAAGACACCTCTTTAAGCCGCTATTAGTCTAAAAACGCGCGATATATCAAGACAAGTGAGTGAGACATTATTATGAGCAACGAAAGCAAGTGCCCCGTTCTCCATGGCCCCAATAAAGCCGCAGCAACGGGTAGTACCGCTAACCAGCATTGGTGGCCAAATCAATTAAATTTGAAGATTTTGAACCAGAATGCAGCGCAGACGAGACCGCTTGAGGCATCGTTTAACTATGCAGAAGCGTTTAACAGTCTCGACTTGAAAGCGTTGAAAAAAGACCTGACTGAGTTAATGACGGATAGTCAGGATTGGTGGCCCGCTGATTTCGGTCACTATGGCGGCCTGTTTGTGCGTATGGCTTGGCACAGCGCAGGGACCTACCGTACTTATGACGGTCGCGGTGGAGCATCCACGGGTTCACAGCGTTTCGCTCCACTCAATAGCTGGCCTGACAATGGCAATCTCGACAAAGCACGTCGTCTTCTTTGGCCAATCAAGCAGAAGTACGGTAACAAGATTTCATGGGCTGACCTGATGATTTTAACGGGCAACGTCGCCATGGAGTCTATGGGCTTCAAAACCTTTGGCTTTGGCGGAGGGCGCGAAGATGTTTTCGAGCCTGAAGAAGACATTTACTGGGGCCCGGAAACCGAGTGGCTCGATGACCAGCGGTATACGGGTGAGCGTGATCTGGCGACGCCGCTTGGAGCTGTTCAGATGGGCTTAATCTATGTGAACCCGGAGGGACCCAATGGCAATCCGGATCCACTGAAATCTGCCTATGACATCCGCGATACGTTTAAGCGGATGGCGATGAATGATTATGAAACAGTCGCGCTTGTAGCGGGAGGCCACACCTTCGGTAAAGGCCACGGCGCCGGTCCGGAGGACAAAGTGGGCGCTGCGCCTGAGGGTGCTCGTATAGAGGACATGGGCTTGGGTTGGATAAACAGCTATAGGACAGGTAAAGGCGGCGATACAACAACAGCTGGCTTTGAAGGCGCTTGGACTGTAACCCCGACGCAATGGGATATGGGTTATTTTGACGTTCTACTGGGCTATGAGTGGGAACAAGCGACAAGTGGAGCCGGTCATGTGCAGTGGACGCCAACTGCGGCGTCTCATGCAGATCAGCCGCCAGCCGCGCATGACCCATCAAGCACTGAGCCGCTGATGATGACAACGGCTGACATGGCGCTGAAAATGGACCCTGAGTATGCCAAGATTTCTAAGCACTTCCATGGCAATCCGGAGGAGTTTGCAGACGCCTATGCTCGCGCATGGTACAAGCTCACTCACCGCGACATGGGACCCATTTCGCGTTACCTTGGGGAAGAAGTGCCAAGCGAAGAGTTGATCTGGCAAGATCCAATCACGGCGCATTCTGGCCCCGTAATCAGTGATGCAGACATCGCAGAATTGAAAATAACGATTCTCGGTTCTGGCCTTACGGTCGCGCAGCTCGTCAACGCGGCATGGGCTTCCGCTTCTACCTTCCGTGGATCAGACAAACGCGGTGGAGCCAACGGGGCACGCATCCGCCTCGCACCGCAAAAAGATTGGAGCGTTAATACCTCGTCTGGTGTAGGCGCGGTGATCACAACGCTGGAAGGTATTCAGGCCGCCTTCAATGCAAGCGGCACACAGGTCTCGCTCGCTGATCTCATTGTGCTCGGTGGTGCAGCGGCAATTGAGGATGCCAGTGGCGCAAGCGTTCCTTTCACCCCAGGACGCGGTGATGCTACTCAGGCGCTGACAGACGTTGAATCCTTTGAAGTGCTCGAACCTACGTTTGATGGCTTTCGTAACTACAAAAAAACCAATGACACGCGTTCAACTGAAGCACTGCTTGTGGACAAGGCATCCTTACTGACGTTGACAGCTCCAGAGATGACAGTGATCGTCGGTGGACTGCGCGTTCTTGGAGCGAATGCAGGTGGTTCCGCGAAAGGTGTATTCACCAGCAACGTTGGAACATTAAGCAATGATTTCTTCGTCAATCTGCTCGATATGAGTATTGCATGGTCGTCAGTTGATGCATCTGAGGAAACATTTGAGGGTAAAGATCGTACAAGTGGCACGGTAAAGTTTACAGGAACGCGGGCTGATTTGGTTTTTGGGTCAAATTCGATTCTGCGTTCTATCGCTGAGATTTATGCCTCAAGCGACTCGAAACATCGCTTTTTGGCAGACTTTATTGCAGCGTGGACAAAAGTGATGAACCTCGACAGGTTTTGATTTTCTGTAGCCAGAACTATGCGTTGAGTATTGGAAGTAGATTACCGCTTACGTTGGTCTGCAGCTTCTGCAGGCCCGCTGGGGAAGAGGGGAGGTTGTAGTGCCCCCTCCGTGATTTGGAAATATTCCACCATGAATCGGCCCTATCTTCAGTCATACGCTCGAAATGTTGAGCTAAGATTCTGTGTCAATAGACTGTTAGTATGGCCTTTGATTAAAAATTATCGAGCATAAAGAATGAACCAAGTTGATTTAAGTAAGCCGGAAAATCGCAATTTCCCAGCGATATTGCGCAAGCAGTCGATAGAAAATGGTTCCGGTGAATTCCTTGTGACGGATCAGCGACGGTTAACCTTCGCAGAAGTCGACGCACTGACGGACCAATTAGCAGGCGGCTTGCGCAGTATAGGCGTTGAGCCGGCTGACCGTGTCGCATTAATGCTCAGCAATGATATAGAGATGGTGCTGCTAGCACTCGCGACAAACAAACTCGGGGCGATGTGGACGCCGATCAATGCTGAGTACAAAGGCGAGTGGCTATTAGATAATCTACTGCGCTGCCGCTACAAGGTGCTAGTTGTCGATGATGCGCTACAAAACTGTGTGGCAGCGGTGCAAAATAAACTGGGGAATGAAACTATTGTATTGGTGGGCGACATCAACCAATCGGCGCTAAATAATCCCATAGGCTATGAAAGTCTACGGACTTCAGCGGCGCTAACAGTTAGACCATCTGATATTGACTACGGTGATACGTGTTCAATCTTGTGGACTTCCGGCACGACGGGAAAATCAAAAGGGGTAATGCAAAGTTATAATTGCTGGGTTCGCGCGATCGTCTATGGTGCGAGCAAGCAATACAACTCTCGTGATGGAGATGTCATCTATAATACTCTGCCGCTCTACCATTCAGCCGCCTGGATAACCGGCATCTACCGAGCGCTGCTGGAAGGTATACCCTGCGTGATTGAGCAGAAATTTTCTGTGACAACGTTTTGGGATCGTATTAGTCAATTTAGAGCGACACAAACGTTCGTGTTAGGCGCGATGGGCGTTTTTTTACTCAATGCGCCAGAGAAAGCTGATGATGCAAAGAATACGCTGCATACAGCCGGCGTCGTGCCTCTGTCAGCAGAGCAAAGGCAACGGTTTGAAAAGCGTTTTGGGGTCAAGATCACGCGTGGCGGCTTAGGTCAAAGTGAGTGCTTGTTAGTATGCAATCAGCTGGAAGAGCGAGACGATATCCCTTTGCATGCGCTAGGCTTCTCAGTCCGTGACAGTGAGGTTTGCCTTATGGATGATGAAGGTCTGACCGTGCTTGGGGAAGAAGTTGGTGAGATTTGTGTTAAAGCCTTAGAGCCTTATGTTGTATTCAACGGATATTTTGATGACCCCGAAGCCACACGTGAAGCTTTTTTCGGCGAGTGGTATCGTACCGGTGACTTGGGCCGGCGAGACGGTAATACGGGTGCATTATTTTTTGTTGACCGAAAGAAAGATGCTATTCGCTATGCGGGTAGAAATATTTCAACTATGGAAGTCGAGAGCGTCGTTATTCGGCACCCCGACGTCAGAGAGGTCGCTGCGTTTGGCATCGCATTGGTAGAGGTTGAGGGGGAACATGAGCTAAAACTGAATGTGGTGTTACAAGACGGCACACATTTGACGCATGAAGATTTGGCAGGTTTTATTAATGAGAATGCCCCGCATTACTTCGTGCCAAGATACATGGAGTTTGTTGACTCATTGCCCATGACGCCGACAAATAAAGTACAAAAATTTAAGCTAAGAGATGCGGGCATTGGGCCATCAACCTGGGATTTGAAAACGTCTACATATCAGGTAAAGCGTTAGTTCTCTGCGCCTAACAGTAAGCCACTGGTAGGCACGCCCGTTCCCGCAGTCACGACAACATGCTTTACGTTATCCACTTGATTAACCGACTCACCGCGAATCTGTCGGACACCTTCAGCGATGCCATTCATGCCATGTATATAAGCCTCGCCCAGCTGGCCGCCATGCGTATTGATCGGTAAGCTCCCACCCATAAGATGTTCGCCACCGCGGACAAAATCTTTAGCATCTCCGCGCCCGCAAAATCCATATTCTTCCAGCTGCATTAACACATAGGGAGTGAAGTGGTCGTAAATAACCGCAGTTTGAATGTCATTTGGGCCAACCCCAGCTTGTCGATACAGCTGTTCGGCGACTAATGCACATTCCGTTAGACGCGTTATATCATCGCGGTAATACGAGGTCATCGACTGTTGGTCGTCGCAAGAGCCTTGTGCCGCCCCGCGGATATACGCAGGCTTTTGCTTTAAATCTTTAGCGCGCTCAGCCGATACAACGAGACAAGCGACCGCGCCATCAGACTCCTGGCAGCAGTCAAGCATGCGCAGTGGCTCGCAAATCCAGCGGCTATTTTGATGATCCTCTAGCGTAATCGGCTTTTGATAGAACCAGGCATTGGGGTTGGTCGCGGCCATGGCGCGCCCACCTACAGACACTCGACCTAAGTCTAAGGTAGTGGCGCCATACTTGTCTAAATAAGCAGAAGCGGCCATTGCCACCCAAGACGCAGGTGTTATCAGTCCATGCGGGCTATGCCAGCCAAATGCCGCAGTTTCATGCGTGGGGTCAGCACCACGATCAGCAACGCCTGTGCCGAACCGATACTCCGAGCGTTCGTTCATGGCTCGATAAACCAATACACACTCGCAAATACCGGTTGAAATAGCCATCGCTGCTTGCAACAGAGGCCCACAGGCGGCGCCGCCGCCGTAGTCAATACGAGAAAACATTTTAAGCGCTTTACCACCGATCAGACGGTGCACTTCCATTTCGGGGTTATTGTCCATCGTATAGGTGCTGATGCCGTCCACCTCAGCAGGCGCGATACCCGCATCTGCGCATGCAGCCAGAACAGCCTCAACGGCCAGTCGCATTTCACTGCGCCCAGATTTTTTTGAAAACTCTGTAGCGCCAATACCCACAATCGCTGTTTTACCGCTAATCGTTCTATCGCTCATGTTGCACCTTGTGTTCAAACTGGATCGAAATCACATCAATACCACCTATTAACATCACACATCTAAGCTGTCTCGATAATGTTAGACCGAGCCCATTACATCAGCGTTTCATTCTTTATCAATTTAGGCCGGCTCAAATAGCGCCAACGTAACTTCGTCATCACATCGGGTGATCGTTAGCTTCACTTTTTCGCCAATGCGTACTTGCTCAGGTGTGCTATTAATGAAGCCAGCAATAATTCGAGTGCCTTC
>JAPKBI010000150.1 GCA_028823475.1 Halioglobus sp.
ATCCGTTCGGACAAGGATACATCCGGGGGCAATATCGTCGCCACCATGACGGTACAGGTGCGCAGTGATGTGGCAGACCCTCTAGAGCGCCTACAAGCGGTGCATGACAGTAGCAGCAAGGCCAAGGAGCTGACCAACGCTATCGGCGCCAAAGCAATGACGGATTACACACAGTTCATCCCTTCCATGCTGACCGCACAGGCGGCCCGCTTAGCGAGCCGCTGGGGCTTGGCCAACCATATTAATCCTTCTTTCAACTGCGTGATTACGAACGTGCCGGGGCCACCAATACCCCTTTATAACACCGGCGCAAAAATGGTCGCGAATTATGGTACCGGGCCTGTTCAAGATGGTCTTGGCCTGTTTCATGTGATCGGCAGCTACTGTGGCCAGTTCACTATCAGCGCAACCAGCTGCCGAGTGATGATGCCGGACCCGGACTTCTATCGGCAGTGTTTGCAAGACAGCTTTGACGAATTATTAGCCGCAGCGAATTCCACTGTGAAAGCAACGGCAGCTAAATCAAAAAATGTCACCAGCACCAAACCCAAACCCAAACCCAAGCGTGCCGCCTAAGCGTGAAGCCGCCCAATCTGCTGCTGGCTTTGAGTGATGCCCCGCGCGCACTGACAGACGTCGTCTTCCTGAAAATAGCGACCCCGCTGCTACGTAAACTACCGCCCACCCAACGACCACAAAGCGTGATGGTTATTCCTGGCTTTCTGGGTGACGACCGCGGCAACCAGCCCCTGATTGAGTTCCTGCGCCATCTAGGCCACACCGCCGTGGGCTGGGGGCAAGGACGCAATCTAGGAACCCAAAGTTTCGACGAAGATCGTCTGCGCGAATCGATGGAGCCCCTTGTCGCAGCAGGTAATGGCAAAGTCGCACTGGTAGGACATTCCCTAGGCGGCATTTATGCCAGAGAGATCGCCCGCTCGGAGCCGGACAGCATTGCACAAGTCATTACATTGGGCAGCCCGTTCGGACGAGGACGCCAAAATGCTTCCCGCGCCAATCGGCTTTACCAGCGCCTCAACCCGCAGCCCGATGAGCGCGGCTATGCGGATATGATCGCGACACCACCGCCCGTGCCCACGACTGCGATCTACACCAAAGCCGACGGTGTGGTGAACTGGCGCACTTCTGTGCAAGCGGGCAGTAATCACCACGTGCACAACATAGAAGTGTTGGGTAGTCATATCGGCCTCAACGTCAATGCCGCAGTGTGGTACTGGATAGCGAAAAAGCTCGGTTAACCCGCTCACTTCCTCGCTGCCTTTGGGCGCACTAAAGTCGCGTGGCGTGACCCGGCTCAACGACCTACAATAAGCGCATCCGCCTACCGAAGGCTGCAGTCCCGTGCGGCACGCAATGAATCAGGGTTATTATTCGATTCGGGCGTGCTAGGAAAATTTTCGTACTGAGGATCTTGTTTGTGAATACTCGATTGACTTTAACGATGAAGACTCAAGTCTCGTCAGTTGTTCGTAAACGATTACGCATACTGTGTGGCGCTTTTATCTGCGCCACTCTTTTGACTGCATACGCCTCCTCTGCAACTGCGAGAAATGACGCCGATGCCACAAAAGTCTACCAGATGCTCTACAGCGCCACGCTTGACCCAAAGACCGGCCAAGCGCACGCCAGCGTGACCCTCAAACAACACAGGCAGTTGGTACGCAGTATTGAGTTTGTCATGCCCAAGGATCGCTACCTAAACATACGCCCCATATCCCGTATAGAAATCAATGGTGATCGTGTTATCTGGAAACCACTAAAAAGGGGCGACACACTAAATTTTGATTTCGTTATTGACCACCAGCGGTCAAATCGCAAGATGGATGCTCGAATAACAAGTACCTGGGCACTGCTAAAGTTGGATTACCTATTCCCCAGCGCCACGTCTCGCGTCGTCAAAGGTGCTACATCGAAAACATCTCTAACCCTAAACGCACCCAAGCAATGGTCGATAGAGACGCCCTATGGAGGCGGAGCAGGTCAGATCTTCGAAGTCGATAATACGCGCCGTAATTTTGACGCCCCACGCGGCTGGGTCATAGCGGGAGAATTGGGCGTGCGTCGAGAAAATAAAGACGGCCGGCATATCACCGTAGCCGCTCCTCTTGGTAGCGGCTTACAGGCCAATGATGTACTGGCCTTCCTGCGCTGGACAATGCCTTCACTGGCTGAGCTCCTTCCCGATACCCCGCAGCGTCTGCTCATTGTCAGTGGCTCCCAAGACATGTGGCGTGGCGGACTCTCGGGCGTAGGATCACTCTACTTGCACAGTGATCGTCCACTGATAAGCGGCAATCGCACCAGCCCTCTATTGCACGAGCTTTTCCACGTGGCCAGCGGATTACATTCGAAAGTAGGTGCGGACTGGATTATCGAGGGGTTAGCAGAATACTACAGTCTGACATTGCTACTGCGCTCAGATGGCATCTCAAAGGTTCGCTACGATAAGTCCTTTGAAAGGCTGGCGCAGTGGAGTGCGGATACACCCTGTATTGCGACAGATCGATCAAAAGGAAAACAGACAGCGCGTGGTGCCTTGGTAATGCGAGCGCTTGACGTTGAAATTCGCCGTGACACCCAAGAAAAAGCATCACTTGATACGCTGGTGCAGAAGCTTGTGCAGGCTAACGAGGATCTCACTAACTCAAGTTTTCGGGCAGCAGTAATGGAAATTACTGGGGCACCTGTGCGCGCACTTGCTAGCTGTCCATAACCTTTGGCTCAATGTCGAGATCGGTAAATATGTCAATTCCAGCGTGCGGCTTGATCGCCCGAGGCGGCAACGGCGCACCGGCCAGCCAGGCTTCCAGTATCTTGCGCTTATTGCTGCCGCTTACTACGAACCAAACAGCAGACGACAAACTTAAGCATTGGGGGCTCATACTAACCCTTCGCGCTGGTGGCTTGGGCGCATGCGTGACCGCAATCGCCAGTGCTGTAGTGTTGTCAGGTGGGACGTCTCCGGGGAATAAACTAGCGGTGTGGCCGTCCTCACCAAGCCCCAGCAGCGCGAGATCAAAACCGGGCGCTTGCTGGAGAATCGCGGCATAATCTGCCGCTGCCGTATCTACATTATCGCGCGCAGGCACCGTGTGTATTTGTACACGAGGAATGGCGACATAATCCAACCAAGCTGTGGTCGCCATCGTATCATTGCGCTCGGCATCGCCCACTGCCAGATAACGTTCATCGCCAAAGTAGATGTGCCAGTACTGCCAGTCAGTGGCGATGTGACGTAACTGTCTGTACAACTCACGCGGCGTTTCACCTCCAGCGAGGATGATACTGAAATAGCCCTGCTTATGGATGCATTGAGACGCCAACGCAGCGATACGAACACAAAGATCATCAACCAGACCATCACGGCCAACAAACCTGTGAATGCGTGGCGACATTGCTAAATGTGATTGCGCCAACGTTGATCGCCACTATCGAATAGCCCGCTCGCCTCCTCCGGCCCCCAGCTACCGGCGGGATAGCGCTGGATAAAGCTTTGGTCAAGCGCGAACTGGCGCAATATGGGGTCTACCACTTTCCACGACCATTCCACTTCGTCAAAACGAATAAACAAGCTGTGATCGCCCTCGATAACATCCATCAGCAGCGTCTCATAGGCCCCAAGTTGACGCTCATTTTGGTCACGCAACGAAGCATGAAGCTGCAATGTTCGAGTACTCATATCCAAGCCTGGTTCCTTGGCCTGCAGTTCGATATGCATACTCTCATCGGGCTGAATCGATAACACGATCCAATTGGGCTCTATTTCTTCCATAGGCGTCTCTCGAAACAATTGCAGCGGCGGCTGTTTAAGCCGCAGACTCACAATAGTGGAATCCTGTGCCATGCGCTTACCCGTACGCATATAAAATGGCACGCCAGACCAGCGCCAGTTATCGACATAAAATTTTGCGGCGACATAGGTTTCCGTTACGGAGTTCTCAGCAACATCAGGCTCGTCCTGATACGCCACTGCACCCTCACCGGAACCGTACTGCCCACGCACTACATAATCGCTAACTGCATCGCGAGGAATAGGGCGAATTGAACGCAGTACTTTAACCTTCTCATCGCGCAGCGCGTCATCATCGAGCTGTGCTGGGGGTTCCATCGCTACTACAGAGAGCAGCTGCATCATGTGGTTCTGCAGCACGTCTCGCAAAGCGCCTGTGCTGTCAAAATATCCGGCGCGACTGCCAATGCCCTTACTCTCAGCGACAGTAATCTGCACGTGGTCGATATAGTTACGATTCCAAATCGGCTCCACTAAACTGTTGGCGAAACGAAACACCAACAGGTTCTGAACCGTTTCTTTTCCCAAGTAATGATCAATCCGATAAATTTGTTCTTCCTCAAAGTGGCGATGCAGGTGCTGGTTGAGCTCCCGCGCCGATGCTAGATCATGGCCAAAGGGCTTCTCTAAAACAATGCGGTTTCCAAGCAGGCGCCCGCTCAGACCGGCGGCATCGAGCTGGCTTACCACCACAGAAAAATCAGACGGAGAAATCGCAAGGTAGAACACAACGTTGGCACAAACACCCTCGCGGGGCTTACCCAACTCCCGTTTTAAATTGGCGTAATGCTCAGGGTGGTCATGTATGACTTGAGCATAACTGAAACGATTCACGAAAACGTGGAAGTCATCGTCGTTGTATTCCTTGCCAAGCCGCTGTGGCAACTTCTCATGCATAAAGGCTTGCCATTGATTGTTGTTCCAATCTCGCCTTGATACACCTAAAAAAGCGAGATTTTCAGGCAGGCGCCCTCCCCTGCTGAGGTAATAAAGCGCTGGCAATAGTTTGCTGACCGCCAGATCACCGGTAGCACCGAAAATAACGAAGTAGCACGGACTAATCACGGCGCCTTCTCTTTGCCTAGCGCATGACCACCAAAACCCTGACGCATTTTCGCCAGTAACTTGGCGCCGTACTCGTCACCCCCCTGGCTGGCATAGCGCATCATGAGCGCAAGACTCATCACGGGTGCCGGCACACCTTGCTCAATCGCTTCCAGCGCCGTCCATCGCCCTTCACCAGAGTCTGCAACAATGGGCAACACATCTTCCAATTGCTGATCTTTATCCAAAAAGTCGCCCATTAAATCGAGCAGCCAGCTTCTGACCACACTGCCGTGACGCCACATTTCAGCAACAGCACCCAAATCAAGATCAAAATCTTCGCGTGCTTTCATCAGCGCAAAGCCCTCCGCATAGGCTTGCATCATGCCGTACTCGATGCCGTTGTGGACCATTTTGACAAAATGCCCACTGCCCGCCGGACCGCAGTGTAGCCAGCCCGTTTCAGGACCGGGCGCCAGCACACGAATCACGGGTTCAATCTGATCAACAGCCTGCTTAGAGCCTCCAAGCATTAACGCATAGCCATTATCCAGACCCCAGATGCCACCGGACACACCAGCATCGACATAATGCAATCCGGCCGCCTCGACCCTCTGTGCGCGCCGCATTGAGTCCTTGTAGTAACTGTTGGCGCCATCAATCAGCACATCACCAGGGCTCAGTAATGGTAGCGCCTCATCGATGACCTGCTCGGTCACATC
>JAPKBI010000008.1 GCA_028823475.1 Halioglobus sp.
GCTTGGCCGGGTTGCGCGCCAATGCTCGCACGGTATAACCGCGCTGTAATGCGGCTTCTAGTAGATATCCGCCCACCATTCCAGTAGCGCCTAATAGTGCCACCGTGTGGTGGCGATAAGATTCCGCGTGGCTAGTTGGGGCCGTCAAGGCTCCTTGGTTTACCTGCGCTGCGCAGGCGAGCATTAGGCTGGCGCATAAGACAAGAATCAGTGTTCGCAAAGGCCGTTGCAGCGATCGCACCGAACCCCGCCACTGTGGGAAACTGCGCGTTAATACGTTTACTTTCAACATGGGTTTAGGCGTGCCCTTTTATCACATCGGCACTGTAGCAGAAGTCCCTTTTTTTGGGGTGGAATCGTCGTTTTTCCTTGGTCTGAGGTAAGCTGTGATGAAACGTAATGCAGCTTTTTGAACTACCGCGCGCTTATCAATGTCTGGTTGTAATTGTGAGCATGGTAGCGCTATACATCATCTGGTGGAACTATTATTGTATCGTGGACTCTGAGGGTGAGCCACTTCCGCGGTGGCTAATGAAGCAATAGAGCCATGCGATAGAAAGGCGACTATTTGAGAGATCTGAGCATAATCCCGGCGCGAGCAGATGTACCATTAATTATATAATATTGAGTGCGATAAAATGAAAAATTATGATGCTCCTGTGCAGACAGCAATCGTTAATGTAAAAAAATCCGTTAGCATATTCCAAGGTGCTTTTGCCTTCGGTGTAGCAGTGCTGCTAGGCGCCTGCTCCAGTGGCAGTGATAATGATGACAATGGGGGTTTGACGCCTATTCCGCCGCCTGCCGCCGTGCCATTTCAAGAGCTCATTGATCAGGGGGTCACGCGCTATATGGGCGTGTACTCACCGAGCACTACGACCGAAGTAGGCAATACGCTCGAACATACGTTTGGCGCTGGGGACGGACCTCTATGTTTGACTGGTACGCCCTACACGATGGCGACTAGAGACAGTGGTTCAGAAGCCCT
This sequence comes from Halioglobus sp., assembly GCA_028823475.1. GTDB lineage: Bacteria > Pseudomonadota > Gammaproteobacteria > Pseudomonadales > Halieaceae > Marimicrobium. The sequence continues at coordinate 989 of JAPKBI010000008.1, forward strand.
GCTCATTTTTTTACAGGGGGGGGGCGCTTGTTGGCCGGACCTTTTCGCCTGCAACGAATACGCCGGAGATCAATTGCCACTCCCAAGCAGAGGACTTCTTTCTGAGGATGCCTCCAAGAGTCCGCTAGCGGGGATGAGCGTGGCTTATGTGCCCTACTGCGATGGGGGCTTGCATTCCAGTGATGCGGAGTATGACACCAATGGTGACGGTGATATCGATGTTTATCACAGAGGTCTGCAGAATTTGTCAGCCTCGCTTGATGTTGCTCTAGACATCTTTCCTGCGCCGAGAAGCGTGATTTTGGCGGGTGTTAGCGGCGGGGGATACGGTGCTCTGTTTGCCCTGCCACTCGTGAGTCAGGCATATCCGGGCGTGCCAATTGAGGTTATTAACGATTCTGGGATTGGGATCACCAGGCCAGGCGACCCTGAGTTCAATGACGACAAGGTAAGGTATTGGAATAGTGGGGCCTTTTTCCCCGCCAGTGTAGAGGGCGCTATACCGGATGGTCCGCCCACTATTTTGCTGAACTGGCAACTGCAGGAAGACCCAAATATTAGGTTGGGTATGTTGAGCTACCTGCAAGACTTTGTTATTGGAACCGCATTTCTAGACATCGGTGGTCCCGCTTTTGAGAGCATCTTGCGCCCCACGGTGGCTGACGTGCAGTCTGCAAACCCGGACAGGGTGCGCAGTTTTCTGCGTGCGGGTTCCGATCACACCTTTCTGGGTGGTAGTTTATCCACCAGCGTAGAAGGGGTCTCGGTGTTCGAATGGGTCGACGCCATGGTTAATGGGCCGATCGAAAACTGGCAATCGGTGGCAGATGCCCCCTCAACTGTTGAATAGCGTGCTAATGGTCAATATCGCCTACAGAAGTGTGCAGTGGCTTCGCACCACTGACCATTTGTTGCCGGTTAAGGTATAGTCCTTGCATTCAGACCTAAGAGGACAACAACGATGAACTCAGCCAATATTAACGATGAAGTGTTCGGCGAACTGAAGAAAAACTGGGCTTGGATGCTGTCTTTGGGCATCGTGATGGTGATTCTTGGCGTCATTGGGCTGGGCATGACCGTCTTGTTCAACGAAATCGTTGTAATGTACTTTGGTTTCCTGCTGTTATTTGGCAGTGGCGTGCAGCTGATGCAGGCTTTTCGCGCCGAGGCGTGGAAAGGGCGCGTGTGGCATGTGCTGATTGCATTGGTTTATATTGTAGGTGGCATTATCGCGGTCACTGAACCGGTGATAGCAGGCATGACCCTTGCTCTACTCATCGCCTGGACCCTCATTGTAATCGGCGTACTGCGTCTATTTATGGCGTTACAAATGCGTGGCGCTGCTGGCTGGCTGTGGACTCTGTTGGGCGGCGTCTTAAGTGTGGTTCTAGGCGTTATGATTATAAACGAGTGGCCGCAGTCCGGCTTATGGGTGATTGGCCTTTTTGTTGCAATAGAAATATTGTTTGCTGGCTGGTCGCAAATCATGATCGCGCTAGCAGCAAAGAATTATACCGCCAAAGACGCCGCAACAGCGTCCTAAGCCGTACCGCGTTTACCGGCCCGTCTCGTGCTCGTATATAGCTCATGGCGAGCCTCCCGTTAAAGGGACGCGCGCGGTGAAGGTGATAACGTACAGCAGTCGTTTTAACATACCTTCTTTGCGTCAAGCGCCGTACTCCTCAGGGAGCAACTCATTACTCGCCTCGATCGCTATCTCAATAAACGTGTCGGCATCAAACGCAAAGACGTGCGCCTGCTGTTGGCGCAGGGCCGCGTCGAAATTGATGGTGAACGCGCCAGCGATGTAGGACACATTATCAGTGCATTTTCGCACGTTAGTGTCGATGGAAAAATCAGTCAGAACAGGGTCCGCCGTTATCTCATGCTCAATAAGCCAGCGGGTGTGGTGAGTGCCACCGTGGATACCCAGCACACTACTGTGATCGATTTGTTAACCGAGGACTATCGCGCAGAGCTGCATATCGTCGGTCGGTTGGATTTTAATTCCACCGGGCTGGTGTTGCTGACTAACGACGGTCGGTGGTCGCAGAGTATCAGCCAGCCAGCAAAAAAATTATTGAAGCGTTATCGTGTCACAGTGGAAAACCCGCTTACGCCAGAGCACGTTAGCGAGTTTCAGCGGGGCATGTACTTTGCCTATGAGGGCATTACCACACTCCCGGCTCAGCTGACTATTCTCAGCGATTACTCTGCGGAAGTAGGGTTAGTGGAAGGTCGCTATCACCAGCTTAAACGTATGTTCGGCCGCTTCAATAACAAGGTGTTGAGCATTCACCGAATTGCAGTAGGCCCGCTGCACTTGGACGAGAGGTTGCTCGCAGGGCAAAGCCGGGAACTGACCGCTGCTGAACTTGCGGTGATTGCCAGCTAAAGAAGCTACCAGTGGACGCGCCGTTTATAGATAGCAGCGCCGCTGCATGTCGCCCGCTAAAACGTCATCATTCTCGTTAGCTGGGTACGTCCACTGAAGCGCAGCTGCAGAGACAATTTTTAGCGATTTTGCCATGGGGATAGCCACTCTAAGAGGGCTCACAAGTCAGTCTTTAACGACTAGGATTGTGACACTTTGGTATTTCTGGAGGCCTATTAATCCCTATGCAATTGATTTCATTGATATTATATTTTTGCAGCATGGTGAGTACAAACATAAAAAATTAATTCAAAAACGGCCCAAAAGTACAATGTCTCTTTATTCCTAGCGGTTTAATCTTGAGTTTCAAAATAAACAAAAGCAAACCGAATAGCCGGTTGCGATAAAAGTCACATCGTTGATGCGGCAGTGATCGATCGAAAAAGTTCACTTAGTGTGTAAGGGGATAGAAATGGAAATTAAAATGAAAGCTCAACGTCTCAGCCTGTCAGTTTTCACTATTACCGCCTGCCTACTGGCAATGAGCGCTAATGCGAACACTATCGTATTGGACGGATACAAAGGCCCTAGTAACTCAATGACCTGTACTCCTGACTGCAGCGGCTTTATTGGCAGCAACCCCGGTACTATTTCTGTCAGCCTGACGACTGCGGCTGGCTATGAAAAAGCGGGTAGTCCCGCCAGCGAACTGTCGAGACTAAATGACCTGTTAGCCCAGTTTGACTCAACTCGGGATCCTGTTAGCTTTGTTAATAAGACAGATGTGGAAACGAATACATACACGACAAATCGTCAATACTTTTCGATAAAAAAATCTCAAAACTTGTGGTTTTTTGAAAACAATTCCGGTGGTGACCTAACGATTGTGGCAGATGGGGCTGATTGGGGCCATGCCACAGAATATGGGTCGCTCTCGGTATCGGCAGTCCCTGTTCCGGCAGCTGTCTGGCTGTTCGGCTCAGCGCTGCTTGGCCTGATGGCATTAGCCAGACGCAAGACAGGATAAGCAATCCCCTAGGCCTAGCGCTTACACAGGAGCTTGGCTTGATTGCCGCTGTGGTCTGAGACCCAGCACAGCGGGTTTGGCGCGCTACCGCAGGTCTGGTTGAAGGGGTTTGGCTCGTCGGCAAATAAGCCAGCACTCTCCATCGCGTATGCGCCCAGTATTGCTTGCTGCTGTCCATTCTGTTTTGACGTGTTGCAGGCAGTGTTATCCGGCGGCAGTGCGACAAAAATATAATCGATACGACGCCGTACATTAAGCGTCGGATTTTCAATCGCTTCCAAACTGCTACCGCGACCAGAGGTGCATCCGCGACCCGTGTTGGCATTGCATTCAGTCTCGCCGGCGGCTAAATGGCTATCCAGCCAGCCACGATTTATTATTGCCCGATATTCGCTGCTATCTGGTACTGCGTTGAAATCGCCCGCAACGAGCGCTAGGTTTTGCGGTCCTCGGGTTTGTTCGACATAAAGAACCAGTTGCTTTGCCTGACAGGCACGCACAGTATCGCTGTTGTCGCATTCAGTGGGACAGAAATTCCCACCACAGATGCTCGTTGCCAAGTCCGAGCCGGAGGCGAGATGCGTGTTGTAGACGTCTACCTCACCAGAGGGATGGTCAATCCGCGCATGCAGTACATGCCGCGCAAAGAGGAGTGCGCCTGTCACTTCATTATATAAAGGACCATACAGTATCCGGGTGCCTGTCTGTAATACCGGATAACGGCTGAGGATGAGTTCCTCATCTATCTCGGAAATAGCCACCGTCAAAAGGGGCTTATACACAATCCTGTAATTGAACCCGCAAACGGCTTCTAATTTTGGCAATTGCGCCTCGATGAGCGCTAGGATTGATTCTACAGGCTGGCCTTGAGCGGTCGGCGCAAAGTCGCTGTTAATCACTTCTTGCAGTGTGACCAGATCAGGACATTGCTCTGCCATCAAATAGTCCGCGAGCAGAGCAATACGCTCGCGAATTCGGCATTGCTGTGTGTCATTCCCAGGTGAATCGCAATCAAAACCGTGCAGCACGTTTAGGTTGACCACGGTCACAGACGTGTCGAGTGTGGCCTGCGTATGATTGCTGTCACAGCTAGCCAGCGCGATCGCTGCTGGCAGCAGAATAATGGCTAAATACGTGCGGACTTTCATCAGATACTGCTGTTCCCAAATCTAAGTGGCGCTCGCCAATCGACAGTCTTCTGTGGTCGAGCGGGCCAGCGCTGACGGCAGCCTTTTACTGAATTTACTCGAAAACTTAGTGCTGCCAACGGCACCAACAAGACACTATTGATGATAACATTACGCCCAATGTGCAAGGGTGGGTGACGCAATAATACCATTACACGATTGGGCGTAGACCTATTATTGGCGCGCTTTTTGGCGAGGTCAGTGCAACATGCACCACAAGAGGACGGTTCTTTGAACGATATATTGGGTTATTCAGGCAAAACAGTGGTTATTACTGGCGCGGCTTCAGGTATGGGCCAGGCTGCTGCTCAACTGCTGGTGGATTTAGGTGCAAAAGTCATAGCGCTAGATATCGCGCCCGTGACGGTTTCGGTGGCGAGCGCAATTCAGGTCGATATGAAAGATCCGGCATCGATAGACGCTGCCGTGCAATCAATTCCGCCAGAGATTTATGCGTTGTTCAATTGCGCTGGCGTCCCTTGCCCCCCCTTTTCGAATACGGACACGTTGCTGATTAATTTTGTGGGGCTGCGCTACCTGACCGAAGCACTGCTTCCCCGAATCGCCGAGGGTGGCGCGATTGCCTCGATCGCCTCAACCGCAGGTATGGCCTGGAAAGGCAATCTAGAGAATGTGAAGATTTTTTTACAGCTCGACAACAGTTTTGCATCAGCCAATGCGTGGTTTGAGAAAAACCCTGAAGCTTGCGCGGATGCCTATGGGTTTTCTAAGCAATCAATCATTGTGTATACAATGATGCAGGCAAAGGCACTGGCGCAAAAAGGCATCCGCATTAATTGTATCGCGCCTTCCCCAACGGCGAGTGGATTTATGGATAAGCTCAAAGGCGAAGGGAAAATGCCAGATGAGTTGGTTGATCTATTTTTGCCGTCAAATGGCCGCTATGCCACCGGCGCTGAAATGGGAGAACCACTAGTGCTGCTCAATAGCAAGTTGGCGAGCTTTGTTAGTGGCAATAATATCCCTGTAGATTTTGGCTTTTGCGCTGAGGTGTATATGGGCCAGAGAGACGATCTATTAAATATCTCACAGTAGGTTCTGTACGCTACTTTTATGCCCGTGTGAGCGACTAAAAAATGACTGAATTCTCCACAACTCCTGATGCGCTGAGCGCAGAGCAGTTAACCAAGTATCTCAAAGCCAGTGGCGCCCTGAGTGACGGGCGAGTGGTATCTGCCCAGCAGAAAATTATTGGCACCGGCAAGATGGGTGACAATGCCCGTTTTACGCTGCGCTACGAAGGAGACCAAGACACTGAACATGGCCGCGCGCCGGATACGTTAATCGCTAAGTTTCCGGCAGCAGACGAACATGCGCGAGCGATGGCGGGTGCCCACGGAGCTTACTATAATGAAGTGATGTTTTATCGCGAGCTTGCGGCCAGTACCGCCATGCGTACGCCAAAGATCTATGGCAGCGAACTCAGTGATGATCGCTCGTCTTTTTTGCTTCTGATGGAGGATATGGCGCCGGCAGAGCCGGGGAATAATCTGCTGGGGGAGTCGCGAGAGCATGCGTCTTTAGCACTTGGGCAGGTTGCCAAACTCGCCGCAGCCTTTTATGGCGACGCCAGTCTGGAGCACCGAGATTATGTCGTGTCTGCAGCGCGAGATGATGGTGGGGCTTTTGCTCAGTCACTCATGCAGCAGTGCTGGTCAGGTTTTGTGGACCGATTCGGTCACGGCCTTACACCGCAATGTATCGCGTTTGGTGAGCGTTATGTGGGTAATGTCTGTCACTTTGTGACTCGCTATCAAGGCCCGAAAACACTAATACACGGTGATTTCCGCAGTGAAAATATCCTCTTTACCTCGGATCAAGCGGCCACAGTCGATTGGCAAACCGTCTCTGAGTCTTCGGCGCTAGCAGATGCTGCGTATTTTCTGGGTGGCAGCGTTAGTACCGAGGACAGGCGATCGTGGGAGCATGGCCTAATTACGGAATATCATCGTAGTTTGGCAGAGGAAGGCGTGGAGATTCCTTTTCAGGAATGCTGGGAGCAGTATCGAGAATACGCCATGCACGGTTTGATGATCATCGTTTTGGGTGCGAGCTTCAGCAGCGCAGATGAACGCAGTGACCGCATGTTTCTGGCGTTAATTCAGCGCCATTTGCAGCATTGTGTAGATGTTAATGCCGCAGATTTTTTACCGTAAAGCTTGGTGGGTTTAGCGTGTCGCCTCGGTATCTTCAATTCTTATTAGGTGTAGACCCTTAGACTTCGCCTTGGGACTTAATTTTTCCTGCTGGTGCTCCTGCAGATAGTGTGCAATATCGTCGATCGTTATACGTCCTTTGATGAGTGCCTGCAACGCTCCCATCAGGTAGCGAATCATATATTTTAGAAATCCGTCACCTATAATTTTTAGATAATAGATATTGTCTGCCAGTGGCAAAAAATTGGCTTTATGAATGTCGCAGTAAAATATTTGCCTAATAGTTGTGCCTGCATTGCTGTCACCGGTACTAAAGTTATAAAAGTCATGCCGGCCTACAAAAAGCGCACAGGCGAAGCGTAGTAATTCAAGGTCGCCTTGCTCTTCAGTGTTCATAGGTAAATGCAGGGCAATTTCTGAAGTCGCCACATTATCGATAGGCGAAATTACAAAATAGTAGTGATACTCTTTTCTGGCACTGGCTTTATTAGGCTGATAATGCTTCGTTGATGGTGCGCAATCTAGGATGCGGATGTCGGCAGGCAATAAAGAGTTAAGCCCTGATAACAGATGTTCGGGAGTGATTTTCATAGGAAGAGTAATCTTTGCTATCTGGCCCTGTGCGTGCACGCCACCGTCAGTGCGACTGGCGGCTGCAATGGTACATTTTTGATGCTTCGCCATCCTTTTTAGGCAATTTAAAATAGCGCCTTCTACGGTAGGCTTTTCCTCATGCGAGGTATCTACAGACTGTGCTTGCCAGCCAAAGTAATCAGTCCCCTTGTAGGCAATTGTCACGCGGAAATAGTACATAGTCGTAGTTTTATCTCGTCGGTTTAAGTCCAAACGCAGCTCTTGCGTGTATTCAATCTATGACTCTATGCACTATGAAATCGAGTAAGGTAAACACCGGCTGATAGAGGTTGCTTACTTCGCCCTGAAACCGATAACGTTTCTCATAAATATCAGTGCCAGCGCGGCGGTAAAAAGATAAGCAACGTTCAGTGCGGATGCCCAGCCTAAAAACATTGTTAACTCGTAAATGGTTAGCATAATATTCCCCGTTTATTATGGAAAATTAACGCGCAGTTCTTCATCTATTTGATTGCCCTTCCTTTAACCACGCTAAAGCCGCCGCTTCATTGTCAAAATATCTTGCTTCACCCGATACAAACCAGGAGCCAATTTTTGCAGCCATTTCCAGCCAATTGTTATTGCCATAAATCGCAATCTTTAAAAATTGAGTGCCGTGTTTTAAACCCAACTTGAAGTCATCCCAAGCGGCTCTAAGTTCCCATCCCTGAAGGTCTGTTAAGTCAACTAAAGCCTTAACGTGTGGTTGCTTAACGTCCATTAAAGCCGAATCAAGCATAGGTGTTACTTTATCGTAATCTTCATGACTGAGTTTTCCTGATAACTTCAGTGTCAGGAAGAAATCACTGTTCATTCTCTCGATTCCGATTGTAATGCCGTGCCTTTGAATGCTCATAATAAAACTCCACCGTTTGCCTTATTGCGCAAGCTGACATGTAGTCTACTTTATATCAAAAGACCGTTTTTGGATGCTGCCTTAATCGGCCGCCGAGCCACTATCTGCGCAATAGCTTGTAGCTGGCCACTCGACTCGCTGATGCTTTGTCCCTCGAAGCTATGGATAATTTCCCAGCCTTTAAAAATGTCTTCTAGTTCTCCTGCCTGTAGTAAGAAAAGGGGGTTTGTGGGCCGACCGAAGCACGGTTGGTCGACGGTATAGGTCTCATAAATGACCAAGCCTCCAGGGTGGACCGCGCGCTTAATTGCTGGCATGAGCGGTCGGTGGAGATATCTGAAGACTAAGATGGCTGAGAACGAGAGTCCCTCCAGTGGATCGCTTCCGGGCCCCTCAAAGTCTACACACCAGTAGTTGGCTAATGCGTTGGTCTGGAGGCCGCTCGAGAGTTGATCGAGCTTGTCTTGTTGGCGATCGGCAAAAGTGACGCGCTGGCCTTGGGTGACAAGGTACAGGCCATTACGCCCGCTACCACAGGCAAGGTCTAGTACGGGTCCGGTGAACCCGGCTTCGCGGATGGTAGGCCAGGTCTGTTTGACTAAATGAGAAGCCTGCATGGTTTCTATGGTATCAAAATGGGGTTTGTGTGGGGAAGGGGCGGCAGGCGTGCAGGTTGCCAAGCCGAGGTTTAAGCGCTGCACAGCTCCGTCGAGACGCTCACCTGCCGAGCAACTCTATGCACGAGGCCTACGCTAGAACGTTTTAGGCTGCGGGCGTAAACCAGATGGGCGACGTCCAGGCTCTCTCCTGCAGTACATCCGGCACCTTTTTAGAACCACAATCTGCTGGTCGCTGCGCTTCCGGCATGGCATTGCACTGCCAGGTGGAGTAACGGCAAGTGGGATTTTCCACCGCCCGCATATAATACACAGCACTCTGATCCTCTTTGAAATCGGGGTCCTGCCACACGGCGCAAAGCTGTTCGAAGCCGCTGCCGCTTGGCTCGCACGTATCGAGATCAACCGTCGCGGTACTGTCACTATCTCCGGCCACATCAAAGATTTTCTGGTGGTGGTCACCCTTATCGTCATACCAGCCCTTCACGACCTGTATCCGCTGGAGGGGCACACCGGGCATCTCAGGCGTGCCGAGATCACTGATCGCCATAGCGACAAAGATCGGTGCAGATGAACCCGACCGGGGAGGAAGATCATTGCCCATTGCCACTCCGTTGGCATAGGCAGTGGCTATCAGATCGGGTGAGTCACACATTGATGGGTCGTAATCCCAGCCGCCAAAAAATCGCGGCTTAATGCGCGGGCCGCTGGTGCCGAACACTTCTTTTGCGCGTATATTGTCGAACAGTGAAGCGCGGGTATTTTGCTCAGACCAGACACCAATTAAACCACCGGGATTATTGCTCGCGTTACCCTCGATTTTCGCATTGTATTGAACACGGCGCTGGGGTGTGCCATCTCCCCAGCCGAGGTGGCCAGGGAAATTCTGCTCTGCCACACCACCGCCAATTCCGTTGTGGGTGTCGGTTGATGCCGATATGCCAAACTTGAATGGGTTAACACCGATACGGGCTTCCTCCTTCATACCTTCAATCAGAGCATAGCGGACATAGCTGTTGCGGGTTAGGCAGTTGGGACCCTTGTGGGGCACATAATCGGCGAAGGGTCCAGCATAGCAATCATCTACATTGGGGCTGCCTGAAACTGCAGCGAACGCGAGGTTTTCAAACTTTTCAAAATCACACAACTCGTCTTCCCCGCCCAGTACCCCCGTCAGGCCATTACGACATTCAGAGTCTCCCTTGTGTTGCATAATTTCAACGATAGGCTCAATTTTCATACGCAACTTTGCCCTTGCTGCCTGATCGGCCTCAGATGGAGCGCCAGCATAATCCACAGCAAACATTCGGCCATTACTGATATTGGAGTTATGGGGAATAGCCAGTGCGTCACAACCTGTCCCGCTGTCCAAACATTCTTTCTCGAGTATCTCCCACAGTCGCCACTCGCGAGTGGCATCAAGGTAGCTTATGGGCCTTTTGGGTACCACGGTACCTTTAAAGATGACATTCCGATGCAGGTTGCTGCCGAGGCGCACAGAGCTGTACTCAAACGCGATAAACGCGCTGCGCTCACAATCCGGCGTCAGATCATTCCATTTTTCAGCGGCATCAATGGTTTCGTGCCAGGGGATCAGAGCGGCTTTCGCACACCGCGCACCGTCCTTGCCACAGACCTCTTTGTCACGTGCTGGAAAAGGACTGAAAATCTTCGCCAGGAGCCCTGGGCTGCGACCCTGGCCATCTTCAAATACCTTACAAAAATCAGAACTAGATGCCGGGTCCTCGGGGTCCATGCAAATCGTTTGCTCACCGAGAAATTCTGCATGATCTGTCACCGCCATGAAATCTAGCGGGCGATCAATACTGACGTCGCGCAGATTAATCTGATCGCCCTTGTTAATCGCCAGCTTAACGCTGCCCTTGCCGAATCCATAACGGTAGGCATCATCGGGGCGGGTCCTGGCACCAAAGGAAAAGCCATCATTGGACAGCGAAGTATGAACATGCAAATCACCAAAATACGGATTTTTTAAACTATTGAAATCAGCGCAGGGCTGAGGGTCGTGTGCCTTGGCTCGGGCTTGTTCAGACACCACAAAATCTTCGGAAGGCGCCTCGCTGCCGCAGGCCATCAACAGCATGGATACTGACGTTGCCAGCAGTATCTGCTGCACTTGTATTCTCTTCATCTACGGCATCCTCGATAACTCAGTTATTGTTTCCTGCAGGCTGCGAGCTTGCGCAACAAACGCTTTAAGACAGTCTAAGCAAAGAACACCAAGCTGCCGCCGTTAACTGGTGAGGTCACCGACCATGGAGCAATCGGACCGTGGCTAGGCGACTTCATCCCAGGATGGTGAATCGGCTACGGATTTTGGAACAAAGTTCCAGCGCTCGCGTAACGCTTCAAGCGGCTCAGATGCGACCGCGAAGAAGTCGAACAGGTGGTAAGTGTCAAACGTGCATTCGCGACCCCGCCGCAGCGCATCTGCGACCCGCTCCGGCCCTCCCGGTTTTTCCAGGATGTGATCCCCATGGAGACCGGTTAGGGCACTGGGCATAATGCCGCCCTGATAGAACGCGAGTTGACCGGCGATGAAGGTGAGCGCCGCGCCAGGGTCGTCCGTCGTTGTCATGCGAAAGGCGCCGACTTCAACCTCACCCATCGGGCTCGTGCCATAGTCGGATAAGACATGAACCCAGTCGTGATGTGACTCGCCCTTGCTGGCTGCGCCAGGGGTGCCCGGATAGGCGAAGTTGCGTTGCCGATAGAAGTCCCAGACACCTCTGCCTAGGCTTCCGGGCGGGCAGTGTTCTAGAGCGGCCCAGCGCGCGCTTTCGACCGGATCGGCGGTAATTGTCAGGGCGAACGCTTTGGCGCCGTTTGCCTCGATCAGCGTGGAGAATGCCGGATCAATCTCTGTGCACGCACCCCAAAAGCCATTACGGTAGAGGTCATATTGCGCACGCGCTTGAGCGCCTTGGGCGAGCTCGCGGGCGACCGTTAGGTCGATGTCGTTCACGCCAAGGTCGGTTGCCCAGCGATCGATCGAGTCGCTCAGTTCCGCGGGGATCTCATGGAGGCAGAGCTCGCAGGTGAGCATCAGATCGACGATTTCGCGGCGTTGCTCAATATTTGGAAATGCTGTTGCTACTTCGTCGACCGTCGCCGCTGGCAGGGTGCGAAAATCCTTATCGAAGTTGAACAGCGCAGAGAAGATCGCGCCCAGCAACTGGGGTTGAACATCGAGTGCCCAGCCAGTCTCCCTGCAAGCGCCGACGATAGCAGCGGCCATGATTGGTACTTCAGACGTGTGAATGTGTTTAAAAAACATGGCTTTATTATACACATCCAGCCGTTGTCGAGTCATTCACAAGGCCTCTGTAGGAGGCCATTGTTTAACACGCAAGCACAGGATTGTAGCAGGCCTACATCATCAGGTTGTCAGGAAGCGGCCTGAAGGCTATTGTGTGCAGCCTCAACGGTGTCGCAAAGAGGCTCGAATGAAAGAACTAGACGGTAAAACAGCAATAATCAGTGGTGGGGCAGAGGGGATTGGCCTCGGGATAGCGCAAGTGCTTGGTCGCTACGGCATGAACATTGTGATCGCAGATATCAATGCTGAGCAACTGGAAAAAGCAAGGCAGAACCTCGAACAGGCCGGCACGCCGGTGTTGGCAGTAAGCCTGGACGTTGTCGCCGCTGAGCAGTGGCGTAAGGTTGCTGAGCAAGCGATTGATCGGTTTGGCAAGGTTCACATGCTAGTGAATAATGCCGGTGTAGGAGGTGCCCCAAGCCCCATTGACACCAGCAGCGAGCAAGACTGGCGCTGGGTTGTAGACGTGAACTTGATGGGTGTGGTCAACGGCGCGCAAACGGTCATTCCGCTCATCAAGGCGCATGGTGAGGGCGGGTGGGTTGTTAATGTCGCCTCAATGGCCGGCTTTGTGCCGCTGCCTATGGCGAGCGCCTATTCTGCGACCAAAGCGGCGGTGGTTGCCATGTCTGAGTCTTGGCACGCTGAATTGCAAGACCAGAACATTCATGTTGCTGTACTTTGTCCAGGCTTTGTTAAAACCCGGATTAACCTTTCACACCGTAATAGGCAGGCGCAGTATGAGTCTGATGGCAGCTCACAAAGCGGCTCAAAACGACAAGCTAAGCTCGGTCAGCAGATGCAAAGCGTGCTCGATGCTGGTGCGCCGCCTGAACTAATAGCGGAGCGCGTGGTTGAGGCCATTGCAGCAAAAGAGCTCTATATTGTGACGCACCCTAATTTCCGCCCAGTAGTAGAAGCACGGTTTTCCGCCATCAACCAATGCTTTAAACGGGCTGAATCGAGTCCGCTATTGGTCGACATCGTTAAACAAAAAATCCCAGGTTTGGATTGAGGCTTGAGACCACACATATTTATGCACAGCGATTATTTTTGTAATAAGGAAGACACACTATGTCAAAAACACGAGAGCTAGGGATTATTGTTTACGGTGCGACAGGGTATACGGGTCGTCTCGTGTGCGAATACTTGAACGAGCAGTACGGCGTGGGGGGAGACGTCAGCTGGGCGATGGCGGGGCGCAGTCAGGACAAGTTGGAACAGGTGCGGGACGAAATGGGCATTTCTGTCGCGGTGCCTTTAATTGTTGCTGATGCGAGCTCCTCGTCATCGGTCGATGCACTGGTGCAGCGCGCTCAGGTGATACTGACTACGGTGGGCCCTTATCAGCTCTATGGGGCTGATGTGGTGCGCGCTTGCGCTCAAGCCGGAACCGACTATGTGGATTTGTGCGGTGAGCCCGCATGGATGCATGACATGATCACGGCCCATGGCGAGGAAGCAAAAGCCAGCGGCGCGCGCATTATTTTCTCCTGCGGTTTCGACTCCATACCCTTTGATCTTGGCGTATTTTTCCTACAGCAAGCGGCGCAAGAGAAGATCGGCGGGGTAGTGAGTCGTATTAAAGGCCGTGTGCGTTCGATGCAAGGTACGTTCTCTGGTGGGACACTTGCTAGCTTTAAGGCGACGATGGCAGCGGCGGCTAAAAACCCTGAGATGATTCACGTACTGATGAACCCCTTTGCCCTTACTGAGGGCTTTACCGGGCCAGAGCAGCCTCCTGGTCTCGCACCCATCTACGAGGAAGACCTCGATAGTTGGTCTGCACCCTTCGTTATGGCAACCATTAATACTAAGAATATTCACCGTTCTAATCTGTTGCTGGACCACGCCTATGGCGAGGACTTTGTGTACGACGAAATGTTGCTGACGGGGCCCGGTGATTCAGGCGAAGCAATTGCCAATGCTGTCGCAGCAGATAAATCAATGGCTGAAAATCCGATCCAGCCGGGTGAGGGCCCCACGAAAGAAGAGCGTGAGAACGGCTTTTACGAAGTCTTATTCGTAGGTTCAAACGCGGCGGGTGACACAGTCAGTGCCAGCGTCAAGGGTGATAGAGACCCGGGCTACGGTTCCACCAGTAAAATGATTGTGGAAAGTGCCGTGTGCCTGTTGTTGAATCCAGACACTGAACAACGCGGTATTCTGACGCCGGCGCCGGCGCTGGGTTCGTTATTAATTGACCGTCTGCAAGCGAATGCGGGACTAACGTTTCAGATTGAAAGTTAGCGCGCTTTTTAGGGTACTTGATGCTGTCGATTATTCGGCAGACGCATGGCGCGCGCATTAAAAACCGGCCTCTAGATGGAGTCTCAGGCGCCGGCGTTTGTTAATGCATTGGGCGCGCTTTGCTTAACCACGAAGGCGAACCCGAGTAATAGAACCAGCGCAAAAATGCACACCCACAGTGCAGAGGCATAGCTGTCAAAGTAGTCTAGCCCGAGGCTGAACAGTGCTGGGCCAATGGCACTGGCAAACACCATAATAGCGGTACAAAGACCGGTAATTTCGCCGAGGTGGAGCGGGCCAAAGTTGCGGATAAAGGCGAGGTTAGATGTGACAGACCAGAGTCCGCCGCCGACACCGAAGCCAACAACCAGCGCGACGTAGCCCCAGGTGTGTTGCAGATAAAGCAACCCTATTGCGCCCAGCAGGAATCCGCTCAGCATAATAATCATAAAAGGCTTGAGGGAACGTTTGTCCACTAGCCAACCACATAAGAGGTTGGTAACGGTGGCAAACACTGCGGTAGGGAGAAAGTACGCAAAGGCCTCTGTTTGACTGCGATCAGCCTCTTCAAATATTGAGACAATATGAAAGGTCACGGCTGTGCCTAACAGGGAATGTATAGCTAGGCTGAGAGTCGCCAGCCAAAAAATAGGCGTTTGCCGTGCCTGCTCAAGGGTAACGCTGGGCCGTGCGCGGGTGACAGGCACTTGGTCTTCGTGAGTGTGTCCGTCAACCAAAACACCGCAGGATCGAGGGTTGTCTCTGAGAAAGACCAAAGCGATGCCGGCAAAAACCAAGCAGACAAAGGCGAGTTCCCACAGTGCTTCATGCCAGCCCGCTCTGGCAATAGACCAGGCGAGTACCAAAGGCGCAACGGAAAACCCGAAACTAACGAACACGCCCCTGGCGCTAGTCACCAGACCACGGCGCTCTTCAAACCACACTAATAAGACATTACGCGAAGCATTCGTGAGTATGCCCTGGCCGAGAAACCGCACACCAAAATACCCTAGAGTAATAAACAGAAAACTCACCACTACGCCGCCGCCGAAGTGCATGGCAAGACTGTCCGACACAGAAATAAATAGGACCATTGTGGCGAGGCCTGCACTGGCGGCGGCCATAGTCACCCGACCCCCGAAGCGGTCGTACCAGCGGCCTGCGCGGGTTAGGAACAACGAGGAGCCTACGGTGCCAACGAGGTATGCCATCGACAGCTGCGTGCGGCTCAAATGCAAAGCTTCGATGAGATAATCGGTAAAGACTGCCATACCCATGGTTTGTCCGGGGGTGCTAATCAGAATACCTAAGGCGCTGAATGCCCAGACCACCCAGCCGTAGTAAAACGGCAGGCGGCGAACGTCAAACGGCCAGTTCGCTCTAATGGGTGATTCTGTCGGTGAGGTCATGGGAAGATAAGACGGCTTTAACAATTAACGTGCGCTATTGGATCATATCGGCGAGTCGACGGCACCCGTTATCTCGCTCCTACTGAGCGAAGACGGTATCGTAGATGCCCGGTCGACTTTTGCTGTTACAAGAACGTCCCTCGCCAGCGGTCGACGCACTATGATGGCACATACCAAATAGCTGACGTGATCGCGCGTTCTTGAATGGACTCTGGTTGCATAGGTTTTGTGCCAAGCACAACCGCATCGAAGGTGGACCAACGCGGCGTGGGTATTTCTAACACGCGCACATAATAAAAGGCTTCTAGCGCTGGGTTAAAGTCTGGATCAGACCAGAAAATAGCAATAGATGAGCCGCCGATGCTGTTTTGATAAGTTGCATTGCTGCTATCGACGGTATTACCGATCGGAGCGAGTGTGCCAGTAGCGGAATCAATAGAGCGCCCGTCCGCGGCAGCGACGTTGTATACTTTTTCGTGGCTTACCCCCTGTGGGTCCACCCAGGCTTTAATGATCTGTGCCCGATCAAGATTGGCGCCCTCCGGATCTTTGGATGCCATGACCAAAAACCCGGGCTGTTGCCCTGCGGCGCCCGACTGCAGCTCACCGCCCATGGGGACGCCTGTGGCATAGGCCTGCTGAAGTAGGTCAGGGCGTTTCAAGCTGTCATCGCTAAAGTCCCAGCCAGCGAAAAAACGCACACTGATGCGGGGCCCGGATGTGGCAAAGGTCTCTTTGCGCTGTAACGCGTCAAATAGCGATGCACGGGTATTCTCTTGCGCCCAAACACCTGCTAACCCGCCAGAACTCCAACGTGTTACCGGGTTGATTCCCTCGGGCAAAAATAAGGCCTCATCGGTTCGCAGTCCTGCGCTGCCATCAAGCAGCGGTAGTTTGCCGCTATAGTTATTTTCATCCGATGGTGAGTTGGCGTTATGACTGTCACTGGAACCAATGACCCCATATTTGAACGGATTGAAACCTTCGCTATGTGAAAACTCCATGCCAACGCGCAAGGCATCACGCAGATAGCTGCCTTTAACAGATGCTTCAGCATTACCGCCGGTAAACAGCGACTCGCCAAGCAATTCAAAGTTGGCGAACTCATCTTCGCTCGATAACAGCGGGTGGGTTTCAGAGCTACCCTTAATTTGTAAAATCTCGCTAATCGGTTCATAGCGACTGCGCATTGCAGCATACTGTGCCGTTAATGGGTTGCCCTTGGAATCTACAGAGGCGTACATGTTACCTTGGCTGAAATTGCTGTTGTGGGGTATGGCCATTGCCACTTTGCCCACTTGATTTTGCTGATGCAGAAAATCCCATAAATCCTCTGGACGATTACTGTCCAAAGAGCTGAACGGTATATCGGCTACGTCATCGCTGCGGTAGATGACGTTGCGGTGCATATGCGCGGTAATTTCACCGGCATCAGCTGACCATTCGTAGCCGATAAACGAAGTAAATACTCCTGGTTGATTATGCGCCCGCGCCGCAGCAATGGTTAAGTCCCAAGCCGATTTATTGACGGCTTTATTAATAGCTTCTCCGTTGGGACTAAACCCGTTCCTATTGATCTGCATGCTGGATTGAAGCCACGCTAGGGTGATACTGAGCGGGTTGCCATTGCGCAACAGTTGGGGCAACGGGGTATTATTCGTGGGTATATCAAGCTCCGCTATTCTGGCTTGGCCCATATATTCGGCGTGATCGGTAACGGCGGCAAAATCTAGCGGCCGTGATATTTGGATCGGGTATCCGGCGGCGTGGTTAATGACTTCGCCTTTGGCAAACCGATAGACATCGTCAGGTTCACTGCGCACACCCATAATGTAAGCGTCTGTTGAGAGACCGGTATGGATATGCAGGTCACCAAAGAACAGTTGGCGGTTGTCGTTATAGGGCGGGCCCTCGTCGGGCGCCAGAAATGTTTTGTAATCAGTAGCGAGAGTATCTTTAAGCGAAGGATCGTCAACTTTTGAGCAAGCACCTATCGCGACTGAAAAAGCGCATAGCATCCACACATAGGCTTTACTGGCACGGCGCATATTAGCGTGTTCCTTGCCGATTATTTTTTGTAACGCAACAGATAACGTTTCTAAATCGCAATGCGCTAACGCAGCGCTGCTCTACAATGCGGCACTATCGCCTTGACTTGTTGTATCACAAGGCTAAGTGATTACGCATGTGCCCTGTTGCTAACATGAGCAAGCTAGCTGTCGGTTGCAGACAAGCCATTGTCAGCGATAACTGCTTCAGCCTCCACCGGTTTGTGAACGCCACTGGCTTGGTGCCCAAGCGATAATAGCCTCACCGTCTTCGAGCAGCAGAAAGCCCTTCGCTACTGAATCCTCTGTCGCTGCAGTGACGGCCTCGACATAGCCCGCTTCATCGACATAAAGGCTGGCCATCTGCTCAGCACTGAACAGTGCAGTAGTGCCAAACAGTCGACAGAAGCTATTGCCAGTATTAGGCTCGCCGCGCAGGACCGCTGAGGGCGCGTCGGTATAGGGACTGCGCATGCCACCCAAGGCGTTACCTAACTCGTCGTAAATATAGTCTGAGTTATCATCATTAATCTCAAGCCGTGGCGAGTCCACAGGTAGTTTGCCCTCTGTGACCCACTCATCTAACGCGCGCACAGCAGCATTGAAGTGGTAATGTTGTGGCCCATTGTTCATTGGTTTGTCGCAAGTGATAAAACCGGCGATCGAAGGCTCTTCAATCACAGCGGCAAATTCTGGAGTACCATTTTTATCCCCTCGTCCACTGACGAATGTGTAGTAATCACCGTGCGCTGTGCCTGACACTTCCCAAGTCTTAATCATATTCGTATCGTCCTGACGCGCATTCACAAATTCAAGAAATACGACATCGGTTTCGGTCTCGAACGTCATAACGGGGACACTTACATCCGTGCGCACCAGCGCTGCGCCGGGGGCGGGTATCGACGCTTGTGGGGCCTGTGATATCGCTGCAGCGCCATCTCCACGGCTGTGAATCATAAAGCCATCGAAGGTGTTGTAAATTGGTTGAACGCCGTTGACATAGGTCACTAGTCGTCCAGCTGATTGGGATTCCCCGTAGGCAATTATATACGCTGCACTGAGTTCCCCTAGCGGAGAAATATCGACAGGATTGCGAACGGCCTGGGCGACTTGGTTGAAAATGTCGGGGGAGTAACTGTCCCCCGGATGCTGCAGCGATTGATAGCGTTCTGAGTTGACTGCTTTCAAGTGAAGCGGCGCTATCGAGCGATCACTGCCTTCGATGCCTATTAATTGAGCCGAGACGCCGACCCAAACGGCGCCGCTACGCCGCATTTCTATTTGTCCGGTGCCGTAGCTTGGCGGTGTCTCAAACCCCGCGGTCACGTTCAACCACTCCATATGCACAATACCGCTAAAGTCAGCAGGATCAATCGGTGAATAGACCACAATGCGTGTCTTGTATGCTGCCTGCTCAGCAGGCTCTAGCACCCAAAAGCCGTCTGACCCTAACTCACCCACATTAGTGAAGGCGGACGCCGTGCCTTCAATAAAGAATTCTGTTTGTTGATAGCCGACGTCATCCAAATCAAAGCTCTGTGCCAGCAAACTGATTGTGCCCACGTCGGGTGGCAGCGAAACGGTCGGGTTTGCGATGGGCAGATACTCAGGCTGCAATGCAAAATTATCATTATCATTACTGCTGGAGCATGCGATCAGCGTGACGCTCGCGACAATAATGTAGAACACTCGGGTGTACTTAAAGGCTGCTTGAAACATAATGCTCTGTCCTACCATAAGTGATATTAGCGGCCGACCCATGTAATGAGCTACTAAGAAGGCCGGTCGATATTCGTATTGGACAAAAACATACCGCTAACGTTCCGCTAGTGCAACCGAGGTTTAAAAACGAAAGTTAGAAATTTTTTTAAAGCACTGATTTATATCACTAATTATAATTTCACGCGCTATTTTCTTCTCTAAAATTCGAGTTGTGTAACACAGTGCTCGCTATCCCCTCAGTCGTTGTGACGTTGATTCAAGGCATCACTTGTAGTCCATTAAGAGGTGGGCACACAATAAAAACCAGACTAGGGGCGAAATCTCACCCGAGACTTGGAAAAGATGCCGCCGTGTGCAAATTTGTAGTAGGTTACGATAGATGAAAAGACAGCGCCTCAAAATCTAATATTTGACAACGATTATCTAAATGAGGATTGTTGTGACACGCGACGTTATGCCATCGAGCGCTGGCAAAATTTTTAGGGGGTTGCTATGGAGTTCTTAAAACAAGACTGCTCACTAACACTGCGCGAAGGCCTACAAGAGCTTTACTTAAACAACCCAGAAGTGGCGGCAACCTCCAATCGCAAAGGTAAGATCTTCCATGACCACGATCTTACCCATGTCATATTCGGCTGCGACACATCGATTAACGGGGAGATAGCGCTCAAACCGTGGATTCTATTTGGCACAACCCTAAGCCTGCGAGAGATAAAGGACTATGCCGCAGATGAAGACGTGCAGCGACTGAACAAAGAGGGTGAGACCTTATTGGGTGGACCGCTTCTCGCCACGTTTAAAATTATATTCATTTTTCTGCCGCAGTTTTTTATTACTTGGCTTTTTAGGGTTCGCAGGATGCACCAAAAATGGCCTCATTCGTCTATTAGCCCCGACATGTTTGACACAAGAATCTCTGATTTGCGCAGTGTCTACGGTATTAAAGTGCTGCCGATTAAGTCTTAGTAGGTCGAGTGGGAAAGACTCTGATCTTTGTTGCTTAGGCTTGTCGCCGTCACAATTGATAGGAGCCATGTTGCCGGCACACTGCTCACTCCTCAACTTGGCCAGTGCAGCGATACCCTGGCACTGCTAAATATTTTGGCTGGGAACATCGACGCGTGCAGCCAGCCTGCGCCGTCCGTAAGCCTGTGCCCATGGATTAGCCGTGATGCCGTGGGCGACAATACTCAACACAATAGTGCACACCACCGTCATCGCGAGGGGGCCGCTACCGGGCAATTCGCTGTTTACCACAATGACGGCAAACACGATGCTCGCTAAACCTCGAGGTCCGAACCATCCGATAAACAGTTTTCCTTCAGTATCGATGCCACTGCCTGTAAGGGACAGGAACACTGGCACCATGCGTATGACTGTGAGGCTCAGAAGCGAGTAGAGCAGGATGTTCCAACTAAAGTAGCCAAATGCCTGTCCTACTACCGCTGCACCGAAGGTAACCCAGGTGATTAGCGCAAGCGTATCACCGGCGCCTTCTGACGTGAGCAGATACTCTTCCTTTACTTTATGGGATAGGTTCTTGTCCATAAAGGCCATCAGCAGGCCGCCGCTAAAGGCCGCAATGAAGC